>JAOZIA010000022.1:0-300000 GCA_026014585.1 Candidatus Bathyarchaeota archaeon
AAAAACCCGCTTAGAAAAACTCTACAATTTTTAAGGTTTCTTAGGCATTGGTTTCAAAGTAACTTTATAGCCACAACTCGAACAGGTAACTCTGATTAATTTCGATTCTGTATCCCATTCATAACCACAATGAGTGCATACAACATGCCGAGTTTGTTTTTCTGGTTCTTCATTCGCCAAATTTTGCTATCTTCCTGTGCATACTTATGTTGGTAGTAGTAGAAGTGGCAGTTGAGGTATTTATCATTTATTAAACATTAATACATGCTACTGCTACCACTACTGCTACCTTAAACTATTTATTTGACTACTGCCACTACTACCATTAACCTTGTCAGCGTTTAAAGCTGGGGTGTAAAAGCTATGAGTCAAAAATTAGAACAAAAAACCCAAAATTCAACCACTACCCTTGACCGTTTTAATTGGTCCAACAAAAAAACCGAGATAGAAGAAAAACCACGCTCCCTAATGGTAGGACAAAGCTGTATCGTTATCTATTCTGAGTATGAAGAAGTAACCGAGCACCGAGAAGGTATCAGCCGAAAAAACAATCAGCCATACAGTTTTGATGTAAAATACTTCAAACTGCCCTGCAAGTGGCTCCCAAACCGCACTAAAGGCTACGTGCTACTAACCGAGGAACAATTCACCGAATGCGCTCAACGCTTCGCTGACGCTGGCTACCCTGCCGAAATGGTCTATGTTAGGACAAAATAGTCCTATCATCTCCCTTTTTTAGGTGTATTATGGAGAGAAATGACAGTGCCTTTCTATAGTATATATTTAAACAGAGAGCGCATCCCCATTATTGACAAGTACTCGGATAATCACGGCATAAGTAGGCGTGAAGCTGTAAATGCCATGCGTGACCTTGGGCTTTTCTGTCAAGAACAAGGATTAACAGAACAAGAACTCAGGGGGTTGCTAAAATCCACCAACAAATAGACATACTACTCCGCACCCGATATGATGACAAGGAAGAGTACCAATTTTTAAATGGCTGGGTTAATGTAGCCAAAAAACTCGGCGCTGTTGAAAAAAAACAGCGATTCAAAACAGAGGTTATCCTAAGTTTTGTCTTAACCAAAGGCACAAAAGCCTATAGAAAAGCGGGCAGTTCAAACCAGATGCTTTGTGTGGATGCGGAACAGCAAACAACCTATAATCTCTCTGGTGAAGCGGTGAGCCTTCCCCCAGAGGTCACAACAAAAATAGATGTCGCCTTTAATGAGGGAATATGACAAAGTATGCTTCCAGTTGGACTTCCCACTATACGTTTACTCTTAGTTTGTGCCATTTCCGCAATCATCGGCGGTGCAATAGTCTATAACTTCATGAACCAACCCGACCCCGAACTTTGGCAAGAATTTATGGAATGGAAAAAAATGATGGGGTACTGGCTCTTATGTCTGAAGTAGATATTGACGAAAAACGATTAAGAGCACATCGGATTAACAATTTGGGCGCTCAGTTGGCAAAGGCAGTAACAGAGTTAGTTAACGCTGATTCAACCGCATACATTGATTATGAGGACGAAAAAGACGTTAATTTATCACAGTTGCAACTTGGAATGTTGGATAATGAGGAACAACGCCAAATTTTACTAATGGACTCTATCGCACATTGCACTAAAAGCTCGACATTAAAACGCCTTATTGTGGCTAAACTGGCACTATCAAACAGTAACACTGGCTCAGACAGGCGAAGCAATCAACTCCTAAAACTTTTTTCTTCCGCTAAACAACTTGAAGATGACCGCGCCGAAAGGCTCAAAGAGAAAATCATGAAATTTGCAGAAGAGCAATAGGGTGAACATCTTTGAGTTTTCGGTCTGCGTCCTTTGGGCTTCTTGGAACTGGAAAAACAACTGATGCAGTACACCATCTTTTAATGTATCACAAAAAACAACCAAAAAACCCTATTTATAGCAACACAAAAATCAAAGGGATTAAGACTATTCCTATAACAGACCCCGAAATTTTCTTTGAAATAGACGAGCCTTGTTTTGTTCTACCTGATGAGTTCTGGATGAAAGCAGACAGTCACAAAAGAGGCAAAATAAACGATTGTCTAAGCCTAATTAGCATGCGCTCACGAAAAATGGGCTGGCGATTACATTACACTCTCCAAATGATAACCCAAATTGAAAAACGCATACGATATGTAACCGAGGTATGGAGACGCCCCTTTTTTGATGATGTGACAGGGTTAAGTGAAGTTGAAGTTTATTCCGTTGAAGGTCAATTAATTGACACTGTCGTTTATGATGCTTGGTATGTCCAAAAATTCTTTAACTCCTATGATGACCCACTCGACTTTGATGTGGATGCACTACTCGCAACCTATCGCCGACATAAAAAAGAATGGGCATAATCCGCTAGCTGGCATTGATAGTACATAGTATAATCCTTATAACTAGAAAAATCGACATCACCGTTTAAGGTGAAAAAACAAAATGAGTGAATTAATGACTAAATTTAAACACATGGACTATATCCTGTTAGCCGTTGGTGCCTTTGTTTTTCTGATGGCTTCCGCATTAAGTGGCGTACTGAATCCCTACGTCGAAGAGTGGGGTTTCTCTGCGTTTACGTCATTTACCACTTTGGCATTCCAAATTGGTGGCGGTATCGCGGTAATCGCTGCGCTGTCGGGTAAACGGGTTTTCATGTAGTAGGGGAAAAAACATGGACAAAAAACTAATAGTTTTTGCCTCCCTCTTTTTTTGCTTTCTTCTCGTTTCAACAGCTACATATCTCCCAGTAGCAGACGCTATCGCACCATTAATTATACTTGCAGTAGGCTTGATTATTGGCGGTGTAATCGGCGGTACAGTTGGTTTTTATGTTGGACAAAACATGGCAGCGCAAGACCTGATACACAGTGTAGGCTGGCAATACGTATCTGACACAGCAATAAATTACGGCAACTTGGTTTCTGCAACAACAAATGAATTTAGAAATGAAGCTCAGCTTAGCGAAGGACTAACAAACTATTTCAGCCGAAAAGCCGAGATAATGGCACAATACTATGTCAACGAAAGCACTTTTCCATACGAAAAAGTCTTAGCAAACAGCGGAATTTTAGCCGAATATCTCAACCTAACCAATACGATAGAACAACAATCCTTCAATGTCGCAAACGTTAGTGTTGGACATGCAAGAGAAACATTTACTGGCGATTTATCTGATTTCAACGTGTACGCTTTAACCCAAGAACAACTAAACGCAAGCTCAGGTTATTACCAACTAGTAGCAGGACAATACTACAACCTAAAAACACATGACTATGAGATAGGCTATGCAAACATAACAGACAGCCCAGCTTTCACCGTTTACGGTAACGCATCAAGCCGAATCTGGGAAACAGACGCTTTTGTAATTCAACCTTCATCAGCATATACTTATGACGTTCAAGCAACACCCATACTACCAAATCCAGCACCCCCTGTTGGCACTACAAGCACCGGTGTTTACCATTTAAAAGTTGAAGTGGTCGATGGAAATGGAAATGTCATCAGCAACACACGCTCTCATTCTCGCTCATTTGACATAAGCGCTTATGGTTATTCTAATGCATATACAGGTACTTTGACAACAACAAATCAAGACGTGACTATTGGAAAAATACGCTACACCTTAAACGATGCTTCCCACGTTGTAATGGTTGGTTTCTACCCTTCGCAACCAGTACCAGTTTGGGAACAAAATATACAGGTATGCTTAGACAGCATGACATATACGGGTACACAACCACAACTAACTGTTGATGAAAAAGAAGTCTTGCGGGTAAGTTACCGAATCAATGACAGCCCATACATTGAAGCTGGTTCTATCGACTTTAAACCGTTACAATCTGCTGTTTTCAACTACTCAAATGTTCTTATCAGTCAGGTCTGTTCTGCGCTGGAAACTGGAAAAGCATACTGGCAAGCACTAAGAGACATGGGCTATAGAAGCTATGTAGAAGTAGAGGCTTTAATGCCCTTTCCAGACTTGGTACTCCCCGAAAACATCTTTGATTTATCTGGTACTGACTTTGTCGAACGATACGCAATGTACGCCGCTTATCTACAATCACTAAAAGAATGGTTCCAAAGTAACAGCACATACGTTCAAAACATCGGTATGATGAACATCTCAAACGTTAATTTCAGTAGCATCCCAGCTTGCGCAGAAGGCAGAATTTACTTTAATGCAACTGACACATGGACAGAATACTGCGGTAGCATCTGGATAGTTCCTCAAGAACACAACGTTACTCTCACAAAAGGGCAAAACTGCACACTTGGCGTACTGGCAAACATCTGCTATCAACTAAATTCAACTGGAGAAGTTGCTTTCGCATTCGGGAAACCTGCGGACATAATTGAAGTTCAAAACCTCTACGTTAGAAATGCTTTTGGCATAATGCAAAATACAACATCAGTTACTATAGGTATCACTGACCTCTATACCTACACGATAGAATACACTAACCCTGACGGCATAGACTTCCCTGACTTTGTACTTGATTTAGGTGGTCCAATGGTTCTTCTCATCGCGGTACTGGTTTTAATCATAGTTGTTGGCTACATACAAAAGAAACCATCATCACACGGAAGGCGTTACAGTCGATGAAACTCCACTCCCTTTCTTTTTTTGCAAAAGTCTTAACCATAACGCTAATTGTTGAAGCGCTACTCTTTGCCGATTTTCTAACAACCTGCAAAATATTCTCGCTTGGGGGCATAGAATTAAACCCAATCGTAAATACTGTGGGATTCGTGCCAATTTCAATATTAAAAATGCTTGGCGGTGCATTCGTAGGCGTAGCTTGCTATTATGGCAAAAAAGTATATCCACTGGCTCTAATGCTATGCGTATTCTCCTTTGCTGTTACATGGAACATAAACCAAATCGCAATAGTTACATAGCATTTCCTTTTTTCCGTTTTTCGTACCCGGGAGAGCTGACAAACTAGCTCTTTTCGCACTGGACATGTGCGTTATTCGTACTTTTAAGGATTAAATTTTAATTTCTTCTCAAGTTTATACATTGAAGTAACAACCGATAAAATACCTACACCAACACCAAGACCCACTAAACCTAAGGAATAATAGATAAAATCAAGACCTTCAGGTGCAATAAAATGCAAACAAATCACAATTAATCCTATAGTTAACATTACAAAACCACCTATTAGACTTTGTACGTATTCTTCCATGCAAGCCACCAGCCATTAACTATACAATAGAAAAATAAAACATTTATGGGGGTGGTTTCTGTTGTGGTGGTTTTGACCCTTTTTAATTTGATGAGAAGGTGGATACTGTTAAGTTATTTGTCATGACACAAAAAAGAAGAGGGTCAAACAATTGGCATGTTTGACTGTTTTGCTTTTTCTAGGTCTTCTCTTTTTAACACACCCAACTGTTCAAGTCGCTTAATATGTTGATTCATCCATTCTGCTAAATTGATAAAATCGTGTGGTGACAATCTTAATTCAATTTGCCTTTCCCTACAGACTTTATCAACTTCCATAGCACCTAAATGTTTTTCATCTTCGCTCATTTTTGGTTGTAGTATATCGGTATAGAATATTATTCGCCCTTCAAGCGGGGATAGACCGCCAAAGAAAGCGTTAACATGAATTACTTTAAAATCAGGATGACTACTAAGCTCAAACTTGGGTGTTTGTGGTTTTATTGTTTCTGCCATATGCCTCACCAATTCTGTTATCTGTGTACTTAGCAGGTTATATTTAAAACCTGTGGGGCGGTCGTTTTACGGCGATTTTACGTTCACATTGATTTTGGGGTCAGCTCACATCATGTTATTCTAAATTCGGTAATTCGGCGGAAAGGTGTTAAAATAATCATCTCGGGGCTGATATGCGCCCCTCTTTGGCTTTGTGTATGCGTTTGGGCGCAACAATAAACCTTTTGCTTGGCTAAAACAAGCGAAACGGTTTATGTTAGCGCCCCTATTGTAACGCATTACCAAAAAAAAGTAACATCTCGGTTCTTGACTGCGTTGCCCTCATCTAAACAGGGCAACGGGTCAATATGAGGAGCGGACAGCGCACTGACCGCGCCGAATTTAACGCTTAACAGTCTAAAGAAAGCGGTAGGCTTGGCGCGTGGCCGGCGCGAAGCGCCGCCACGCCTTTCCTTGTTAGCACATAACAAATAATGCCGTTTTTCTAAAACAACCTTCTTATACAACTGACTACCACTACTGCTACTGTTTGGTGTTTGTTGGTTGGTGTTTCAAAGAGTAGGGGGTGAAGTGCTAAAAGAATGTCCTAACTGCCATAATGGAAAAATTTGGAAAGCTGGAAAAATACAAACCCTTCGGGGAACAGTTCAACGTTACCAATGCCAAAACTGCCTAACCCGATTTAGCGAAAAAACAAATACCGCTAACCCCAACATTTCTAACATGGAAGTGATATTAGAAAACAAAATCAATGGTGAAATAGAAAGCAAAATTTTAGAGTTCCTTTGGTGGATGAAAAAACAAGGCTACAAAGAAGCAACCATAACCACTCGGGGCTTACGATTACGCCGACTTGTCAACTTAAAAGCCGACTTAAACGACCCTGAAACCATAAAATCAACAATTGCCCTGCAAACAAAATGGAAAGAATCACAAAAAGAAGCAATGGTCTTTGCCTACGACCTGTATGCTAAATGGGCTGGCTTAAAATGGGAACGCCCACACTACACCGCCGTTAGAACGCTACCTTTCATTCCTCAAGAACGGGAAATAGATGATTTAATCGCTGGATGCACCAAAAACATCGCCTTATTCCTTCAAATTGACAAAGAAACTGGCGCTCGCTCAGGTGAAATTTACGGCATAAACACAGAAGAACAAATTGATATGGAAACAAGAACCCTTAAAGTGACCGCTGAAAAAGGCAGTAACCCCCGAATCTTCAAAATTTCCAACAAACTCTATAACATGCTACTGCAAGCTAACCCCAAAAACGGCAAACTATTTTACCGCTACAAAAACCTAAACTGCCTGCGCCGAAGCTTTGACCGCCAAAGAAAACGAATCGCCCTAAAATTTGGCAACACACGCCTAAACAAAATCACATTCCACACACTGCGCCACTGGAAAGGAACAATGGAATACCACAAAACCAAAGACATACTCCACGTAATGAGCGTTCTCGGACACAAAAACATCAAAAACACGCTTCTTTACGTCCAACTGCAAGAGGCATTATTCCAAGAAGAAAACAGCTACATCTGCAAAGTCGCAAAAACCCCACTGGACCGCATGCAACTAATAGAACAGAACTTTGAGTTCGTGGAACAAACCGACGGCATGTCATTTTACCGAAAACGCAAAAGTGTCTAGAACAGTTCAGAAATGATGGAGAAGTGCCAAGAGCAGGGTTTGAACCTGCGACGACTCGGTCTTCAGCCGAGCGCTCTCCCAGGCTGAGCTACCTTGGCACCGATTCTGGGAGCAACCACAACCAGAAATGAACTATATGGCTTTAAAGGTTTCTGAGGAAACTTTGCCTGTGACTTGGAATTGAAAAGTCACAGCTCAACCTGTAATATAAAAAATAGTTTCAAGTTGGCAAGAAAGCGTTAGACAAAGAAAATAAGCACTCCATCCTTCTTTTCCTAAGCTAAAAAAGGAAAGGTTTTATGAGTGAACCCGATAATTCTGTGCACCATACGGGCCGTTAGTCTAGCTGGCTAGGACGTCGCCCTCACGCGGCGAAGATCACCGGTTCAAATCCGGTACGGCCCACCAGCCAATAAAAAAGATCTGTTAAGCAGAGGGGCGTATCAGCGTACGCATCAACAGCCCGTAAGTGTCCTCTCCAATTTGTGCTTTAGCTGCAATGTTAACGTTGAAGTTGTTGCCCCATTGCCAAACGTAACGTGCCGCCAACTTTAACGTGACCGTTTGCCCATCAGCATTTACGCCTTCAGCTTTTAGAAGAATTGCGTGTCTGCCTGGTAGCAATGCGCCGTTTCCGCTGGTTATTGTGTAGGTTGTGCCGTTTAGTGTGAGGGTTCCGCCTGTGACTTCAAAGAGTTTTGAGGTTCCATTGGTGGCTGTGGGCTGAATGGTTAGGCTAAAACTTGCGGGGTAATGTTTTATGGTTTGGTTGTCGATTTTCTGGACGATTTGTCCCTGTGCATTCCACGTTTTAAGCGCGTTCATGTCGGGTGTTGCGGCGCTAACAAAAGTTAAAGAGACCACTAGTGCCAGTGTGATAACCGCTGCGGCTGTGATTAGGATTTTTTTGTTTTTACTCACCAAATGTTTCACCTCCAGGTGTCTTTATGGTGAATTTGGCGTTGCTGATTTAAAAGAAAGCCGCACTAATGATGTGCACCAAAAGTGAACAGGAAACTTAGGATTTTTGGTCTTCCAGCTTCTCGCTGAGTAGGTCCTGCTCGGTTTTTACTAGTAATCCTACGCGGCGTTCCCAGCGGCTATAGAAGCGGTACTGTGCATACATTGCGTAGAGGCAGTACCCAAGAAATGCGGCTGCAATAATTAAAAGGAAGAACCCAACCAGCCCCAACTCAATATGCCTAACCCGCAAAATCAGCCAAATCACGGATAGGAACAGGATTCCTGAAGAGATTAACCCGATTAGGGCTCCGTTTCGGAATTTGCTCCATTCCCTGTCCAACTCAAATAGGAAGTCATGCAGGGTTTTAACTGGGTAAATCTTGTTGTCTTGAGTTTTTTCCTTTGGTTGACTCATGCATTGTCACTTTATCTTTCTTGTTTTTCTTCTTAAGTTTGATGCACCACAAGTGAACCCAGCTAAAGTAGCGATGGCAGGAATTTGCGTAGCTCCACGTAGAGATTTCGTCCCTGCTCGGTCAATCCGCAGTTGCCCTCGGCGGACTCCTTAACCAGCCCCTTCTCCTCAAGAAAGAGCAGGTGTTTTAGGAAGTCGTCGTATGCCATGCTGGTGGATTTACGCCAAACCACCGTGCGAAGCTGCGGTTTGCTGTTAAAGAACAGGTACTCTAGGATTTCAAAGCGTATTTGCACCGCGCTCTTGCGTAGTTTCGCCATAGCTGCACCAAACAACACCTAAACCAGCGTGAAAGAGCAATTTATCTCTTGTTCACCAAACAAAAAACACTGGGGTCCGTCCGTCATAAGCTAATCATCTGGTATCATACTGGGACGGCGACGTCATCCCCCGTGAATAATGCATCATCCCAGTCACTTAAGGGCTTTGGAAGATGAAAAATAAAATGAACCAAGAACTCGAAAAAAACTGTTGGAGTAACTCCAACAAGACAAATAAGCTCCTAAGAAAATTGGAAAACTAAAAAGTGGTAGCGTTGTTTCCCAAAGAAGCGCTTGAAAACTGAAACCTGCTTTAAGGAAATACGCCGCCGCAGACATCACCCACAAGGGTTGCGTCAGGCTTTTCCGTGCTCAAGGATCCTTGTGCCCAAAATAACCAAGGTTACACGTGATTGGTTGCGCCTTTGGGTAAGTAAATAATGAAAAGTTAAACATCAATTTGGGCTTCAATTCTGCCAGAGGAAATTGCATCCAAAAGAGCATCAAAATCCTTTGCAACCTGATCTGCATAATCAGCAGCAAACTCAGCTATAGCACTATCAAAAGATGAACCCTTACTAAGATACCCTGCAATCATTGCAACTCCACTTGTTCTTGCATGCGCTCGCGCTAAGCAATGAGCACAAGTCATGGAGTATATGATAAAACTTTTCAAATTCAAAAGTGATACATCAATAGATCCTTTCATGTCCTTTAGTTGACGCCAATAATAATCCCGAGTAGATGCAGAATTATGGCTCCAACCTAGAAAAATATCATTTGATGCTTGCATCAATTTTTGCCCAATTACCACACGTTGTGCTTGACTAAGGAATTTTCTATGAGGCAAATAACGCTCTAGCGCTGAAGGACCCGTTTCTTTTTGTTGGAGAATTATCATATTATCGCTAGTTCCTCCTCTTAAAAGCATAACCGTACAGCGCGTTCCAACACTACCCACTCCGACAACTCTTAAAGCTAAATCAACAATTTTGAAACGATTCAATAGTACACGCCGATATTTTGGCAAACTATTAATGTATTCTAACCAAACTTTTTCAACAGTCTCTTTTGTTAATTTTCTCTTTTCAACAGCGTTGACTACCTTGCTTGATAGAATTTCAGTAAATGGAATCATCAAAGGCGGATCGCTGACAAAACGACGCCCATTATCTACTTTTTGCGTGAGTTTCTCAAGGGTTTGTTCTTGAGTTCTTAAACGGGCATGCTTGAATGCTTTGTCAGCAACCATAGCGCCCTTTTTTGATCGATTAAAGACTTTCAATACCTTGGCTTCATTTACATGGTAATACCACATATCCAAAGTGGACATTTTTGTAAATTCAAGAAGCGTTTTACGATAAGCTTTAACGACAAGTTTTGCTGCCTTGTAGTTATCGCTATCACGAAATAACTTTTCTCGACCTGCAACTACTACACTAGTTACTAGACGTTTTAGATCCCACTCCCATGGACCAGGATAGCACTCATCAAAATCGTTAACGTCAAAAACTAATTGACGTTCTGGTGTCGCAAAAATGCCAAAATTGTTTATGTGAGCATCTCCACAAAGCATTGTTTCTATTCCGCTAATCGGTGTATTGGCTAAATCAGACGCCATAATCACAGCGGATCCTCTTAAAAATGCAAATGGAGATTTTGACATGCGTCCATACTTAATCGGCAATAACTCTTGGATGCGACCCTTGTCTTGTTCTAAAAGCAGACCAATAGGATCAACCCGATTTTTTGATGGTTTCCAACCACGGTGACTACCGAAAGGTACCTTGTACTGTAAGGCTTTCCCTTGTTGAAAACGAATTTCTCTGCCCGAAACTTCATCTAACATGGATATAGATTTTGTCATTTTTATCCTGCAATATTTTAGAACGTATTATAGTTAGAAAATCAATAAATTAAAGATAGTTTTAATTATTAAATGTCCTGATGGTTTATACTTCCTCAAAGAGGTACTCAATTTGCAAATTATTTTTAGCAGAGAGAAATTGAATGCGAGCAACCACAAGGGTTGCCACCGATTAAATTAGATGAACAAATAAGCAACCAAACAAATCATAATACACCTGTAAAGTATGATGCAACGTAAATTACTACAGTTACCAGTACCATAATTAATCCTATTGCCAAAGGGTTTTTTCCTGAAAGCTTGCCAAGTTGAACACCATACAAAAACAGCCAGATAACCCCCGCTACATTGGAAACAAGCCAAGCAAAAAATTTATCCTCAAAAACTAAAAATGGTAATGCAAGCAAAACACCCGCAACTAAATAAATTCCAACTATAGAAATCCAGCCACGCACATCATCTTTAGTAAAAAGATAACGGGGAGTAGATTCTTCCAAAGAAGCACTGGGTAAATACGCAATTATGTCCTTAGTTATGGCATCTTTGCCTTTTTCATTGAAAGTAGATATGAACGTTGAGTCCAAGCTTTTCTTAATTTGCTTTTCAATCACTTCGTTCTTTATTGATGATTTCAATTTTAATATCGTTTTAATATAGTTGTTTCGTTCAACTGAACTTGAAGTTGCATAAAGCAAGCCATCTATAATCCCCCATCCTATACAGGCTCCCAAATTTACAGTAACAATATACATGAAACTTGCATTAAGGTCTGATAGCGCAACATACCCATTTATTATTATGACTGTAAGTACTGCAAAAGCCATTTCACCAGTTCTATCAGAATAAGAAAGAGAATGATGTTTAGAAGACGAAGGCATAAGTTAACACAATGCCCAGTAATATAAAATCCAAATCCGAGTTTATAATAATTTCTAAAAGCTTATAACTAGACTATCACTTAGTAGCAGAGGGATTAAACTCCATAACATTTACTTTGCCCTAACTGAAAAATGAGTGTGGCATTCGTTTGTTGTTGGGTAATGCATATGAGCGCCTGATATGATTTTGAGTGTTTTCTTATGTGTGCTTGTGACGAGTTTTGCTGTAAACAGAAAATAGACAGCAACCAGACGCAGCTATGCCTGCTAAAACTTCATTTTTTTTACTGTTTAGATAAGGGGTGGTTAGATGGCTTTTGCTTTCGCTTCCAGCTCCAATAGTCCTGCGGGTTCACCGAAAACCAACAAAGTATCCCCTTCCTTAATCAAAAACGGCGGCTCAAACAAGTTCCGAATCACCGCGCCATCCCGCAACACACCAATAATGGTTGCACATTTGGAAATTTCCTGCAGTCCCTTGCCGATGAGTTTGGAATTTTTGAAAACCGCAAACTCTGCAATTTCCTGCGCACCGATGCGTTCGGAAAAGACTATGCCGACGATGTTTTTGGTTACTGCTGAGAGTGCCAGTAGGTGTCCGACGGTTACGGTGGATGGTATGACCATGTCTGCTCCTGCGTTTTTGGCGGTTTCGGTCAGGCTGGGGTTGTGCACGACGCTGATTATTCGGATGTCGGGACGCATCTTGCGGGAGCTGAGGATGGAGAGCATGTTGTCGGGGTCTTTTTCGTGAGCAATCACAACCATAGACGCCCGCTCTATCCCCGCGGTTTTTAGTGCATCCATCGGCTGGTTATCCTGTGCCAGCACTGCAAAATTGTTCTGCTTGAGCAATTCCTCGTATTTTATGGGGTTTTTGGTGACTACAACATGGTCTAAGCCAATGTCCTCAAGCTTTTCTGTGACGTATTTGCCAAGATGAGTGTAACCTAAAACAATAACATGTCCCTTTAGCTTCTGAATCAGCTTTTTTTCTGCGTGCCCTTTGGCGAGGTCGCCTTTAGTCATGGTTTTTGCGCTGGTTTGCAATATGGATGCCACCAACCCTACTGAAATGACAATCATGATAATTAAGAGCACTGCTTCCATTGGGTCAATTGTGAATAGGTTTCCGTTGTTTGGACCATAAAAGCCCAAAGTGGTAACAGTTGAAACCGCCGCAAGCAACGCACTAAGATAGGGCATGTTTTCAAAGTAATAAAAAATTGCGGCTCCCCAAACAAACATGACCGCCAACAAAATAAGCTGTCGATAAATAGCCTTTAGAAAGACGGATGGGCCATAGAGTGCCTGATAAAAAATGAAACCTAACTTTCGACTTTCCTTCTTTGTTCTTCGCTTAAGAGGTTTTTTATCGAAAATTTTTTTGTTGCGACTCATTTAGACTGCTCAACAAAAAGCGCTAAATATTGCGTTTATACCTTTCGGGCATCGCAAGAAAAGACTGCCCATTAAGACCCCAAAAACCCAAAACCGCCTTTTGCAAAAGACCTTTAAAACGAAAAAACATATTGACTTTATGAAAAAATTAACCTTAGCCCTGATCGTGCTTACTTTGTCTGTTTGCTTTTTAGCGGCGGGGATTTTATTGATTAATTTGGGCACCAAAGATAACGCGGGTGAATTTTACACGTTTCCGTTGTCTGTTGGCGAAAAAACCTACGTAGTGACTGTTAGAAGTAATTACTCTTCAGCACCAACAATAACTTATTCAGAATTGCATAAGGCGGTATTAGTTGATTTTACAGGCGAAAAAGAAAACGCGTTCTGTAACATTACAATCCCAAAGAACCTGATTTGGGGCAACATCAGCGTTATCGACAAAATCTACGAAATGAACCCATCCAACTACATCCTAAACAGTAACAGTACATATAATTCGGTTTATTTCACGTTTGACCATCCAGCGTTAGTTAAACACTTTGAGATAGTAGGAACCCAAGGCATCTAACAAAAGTGAACAAAAAAATAAGGCTAAAAAAACCTGCTGGTGGAAACACGTTATTTTATGAGTTTTTTCTCAAACGTGTAGACCGAATAGGTTACCGCTAATCCGCCTAGACCACAACCTGTGCACAGCAGTCCCAGGGAATACCAGATAAACCCAAGCCCCCTGAAATCAAGCAAATGCAAACAAATCAAGAACGAACCTACCAGCATTAAAACAAATCCACTAATCAATGTTTGTAAATACTTTTCCATATATACCCCCATGTACTATCAACAATGCTGGTTTATAAAACTTAACAACCATGCAAGGTACTGCCTGCTTCTAACTTTTTATGCAAAGAGTTAAAAAGTAAAATTCGTTGATTTGATACAGTGTTACTTATGGAGTCATTTCGAGCTAACCTCGCTGAGTACAGAAAACAATTACAAAAAGGCGCCGTAAGGACGGCATATCAGGGTTTAATGGGGTTCTTTGATGCCCTGCATTTGCATCTCAAAACGGTTTATCCTGACTTTTTCCTCTCCGACGTGCATTATGGATTGATGGATTACACGTATTTTTACTTCTTCCCAAAATCGTTGAAACAGCAGAACCTCAAAGTTGCAATTGTTTTTTCTCATGGCACATTCACGTTTAGAGTTTTGCTTGCAGGCTATAACAAGACGGTTCAGGCAAAATACTGGAAACTCTTCAAAGACAACAACTGGAGCCTGTATCCTCTTGCTGCAGATACACAGAAAAATGATGCTATCACAGATTTCATAGTAGCGGATAATGTTGACTTTAGTGATTTGGATGCTTTAACCTGTCAAGTAGAAAAAGGCACTTTGAAGTTTATTCAGGACGTCGAAGGTTTTCTGGCAAAAATTCAAAGTTAATTGTGGCATGTTATTGCTTGTGTAAAACAATTATGCCGATGAGTATGACCATTGCTACTACAACTATGGTTACGCCTATGAAATCAGGCAAGCTCATGCCTAACACGTTGTTTTGGGAATTTGTGGACACTGCTAGGGGTTGAATGTTGTCGGCGGCAGATGCAACCAAAACAATAGGGAGACAACTTAAAATTAAAGCCAAAATACACATACATGAGACACTTTTATGCAATTTAAGCACCTCATATATAATTATAAGCAAATTGCAAATAAAAAACTTTGCAATGAACTTCAGACAGTTTCAATTTCTGTTCTTATTTTCACTATTTGCTGATGGGTTGTTGTTATGGTTCCTTGCTGGTTTTTAGGAATAAGCATAAGGCCACCTTTTTCTGATGGCATTCTTTGTAGGGGTGTTTGTTTTATGACTTGAACCATCCTGTTCTTGTCCACCATTTTGGTTCACCCACATGTATTAAGTGCTTCCAAAAATAAATAAAATTGCTACTTCAAAAAGAAAACACAAACCCGCGTAAGTGTGCTTTGGGCTGGGTTGTGTGGTTAGCAACTGCTCAAGGGGTCTTTTGTATCGGTGTTTATTTGTTTCACGAACGGTTTTTATACTCTGCCCAATTTTAGTTTATGGTGTGAATCTTTATGAGTGAACCCTTTCATGTAACTGATGAGAATTTTGAGAAAACAATAGCGGAAAACAAGGTTGTTTTTGTGGATTTCTGGGCAACCTGGTGTGGACCCTGCCGCGCACTTGCACCGACAATCCAGGAACTTGCAGGCGAGTATGCTGGCAAAGCCGTAATCGGCAAATTGGACGTTGACGAAAACCCCGCCACAGCTGAAAAGTTTCAGGTTTTCAGCATTCCTACTATGGTAGTGTTCAAGGATGGCAAAGAAGTAGAACGTCTCGTGGGGTTATGCGCCAAAGGCCGCATTGACAGTGTGCTTAAAGCGCATCTTTAGCTTTTTATTTTTTCAAACATTTTTTCAAGTGTCCAACGGATGCTGGATTTGAGTTCTTTTAAGCGTTCATCATCAACGTTTTGAATGATTATTTCCCGTATCAAATCATCCTCTAAAACCATATTATAACTAAACGCGTGGTCACTGGAAAGCTGCCCCGCCGCTACGAGCTCTTGGTCTTTTTGTTGCATTTTGTTAAAAACCTTCTCTACAAGAAAATTCTCAAACGGCGGAATCTTCACCTTAAAATTCTTGCTCTCATCAGGCAGCACATGCATCGCGAGTTGTTTGTCAAAGTAGATTATTGCGAGGGGTTCATCAGCCATTGTTCTCAGCGAAATTACGCTTTTGTCTTCGGGTGCGGGTTTATCTTCTTTTGGTTCTTCTGCGGGTGTGGGGGGTTCGGTTGGTTTGGGTAAAAGCACTTCTTTAGGCATGTCCGCGGGGGGTGTTGAAACATTTTTTATGTCGCCGCGTTTAAAGCCCTTATCTAGCAGAATCGTGTTTACTACCTCTAGGCTTTCTTGTACCTCTTTAGCTTCAGCGGTAAGCTTTTCTAGTTGGTCTTCTAGCTTCTTTTTGAAGTTAAGCAGTGACCTCATTTTTTCTTGGTCTTGACTCAGACTCATACCCTTTACCCCAGCAGGTATTTAGCGTTAGATACTTAACTATTTTATGCTTCCCCAATCTTCTTAAGTTGACCCTGATACATTTTTACAGTCTCCTCAGAGACTGTTGCATCCTCAGCGCTTTTGTCTGTGCGGTAATTGCCCGTGAACCGTGGAAACCTAATCGCCAAGCCACTACCCTTGCGTATACTGTCCATCGCGCACATGTGAATTGGGCTTAACGTGACTTCAGCGCCTAAAATCTCCAAAACCAACGTGGGTTCAAACCAGACATCTGCCTCCAAAATTGATTTCACCCGCGAGTTTCGCTTGGGAATTACGTGCTTTTGAAGCATTTGGTGCAAATCGGCTATGTCTTTGTCGGTAAATCCCGTGCCGCATTTGGTCACAGTTTCAAACGTGTCCTCAGCCTTGTTATAGGTTGCCAGAAGCAGAGCTCCATACGCACCCGCACGTTTTCCTCTACCATGAAACGCCCCCACAACAACAAGGTCCACAGTATCAATCATTTCGCTCTTGTAATCACGCTTGTACTTTATCCAAAGCCACCCACGGTTTCCCGCTTGATAAACAGAGTTTTCAGAGATGGATTTGCACATTAATCCTTCACAACCGCCTGATATGGCTTCCTCAAAGAAATCCTCCAGCTGTTTGGGGTTGTTTGCACGTTTCTGCGTGGCTACTCTGACCCGCTCATTTTTGATTATAGCTTTTTCGAGGGCTCTGCGGCGCTTCAAAAAATCAATCTGCGTTAAATCTTGCCCATCAACAAAGAGCGCATCAAACATGAACAGCGAAATCGGGTACTGCTCAATGGCTTCTTTTACGCCATATTTTCGTCTGCGATGCATGAGCTCTTGGAAGGGTCGCATGTCGCCTGTTTCAAGGTCAATGGCGACGCATTCTGCTTCCAAAATGGCTTCTTTTGCTTTTACGTTTTCGCGGACCAAAGTGATTGCGTCGGGGTACTGGCTGGAAATGTCTTCCAATCGCCGTGAGTACAGCACGACTTTGTCGCCGTTTTTGTGTGCTTGGACGCGTTCGCCGTCGTACTTGTATTCTGCCATGCATTTACCGCCCAACTTCTCCAAAATTTCTTCAGGTGACGCAAGCCGCTCTGCGAGCATGGGACGAATCGGCTCAAAAACCATCACCTCAAAGGCTTTAATGCCATCTAAGCCCTGCTCAACCACAACGCTGGCAACCCTGCCAAGGTCAGAGGAAATATTGTACGCCCGCTCAATATACTGACGCGCTTCTTTACCGCCACCATACGCAATCGCCAATGCATCCAAAACAGTCATGTCCGCAAGCCCCAAACGCAGGTTACCCGTGACTGTACGAATAATCCATTTAGCCTCCTGAGGAGAAGCATCCGAGAGCATCCCCGCAAGCAACGCCATTTTCGTGGATACCGCGCCAGAACCCGTGGTTTTTGCCATCTTATCAAAGGTTTCATACACCCGTTGCACATCGAGGGTTTTGGTGAAAAATGTGACTTGTTTGCGTTTGGTGAGTGTTTTTTCTGCTGTTTTGCCGATGTCGCCGCTTTTTTGCAAATCTGCTGTTATTGTGCTTTCTTTTTGTCCAGAGGCGCGGATAAGCGCTTTTATGGCGAGTTTTTCTGCCACGCCGATTTCTATGCCTTCAAAATCGGGGTACAGCTTGCCCTGTGTGAGATAAACAACTTTGGAGATAACCTCTTTGGGGGTTTTTTTGAGTAGCTCCACTAGGTAATCGGTCATCTCTAAACGTTTGGTGGTGGCTTCGATTTTCTCGTATGCTTCAGCAATAACAGCGTAATCCATAAACTCAGCTTCAGTAGCAATTACTTAGCAAAGACTATTTTAATTGTATTGCCGCCCAAAGCAATCAATACACCAAAAAAGCCTGCTCTCTGAGTTAAGCAACACTCTAAATACTGCAAAAACACTACTGCCTCATAGGTAGGTAACTATTCAAGAAAAACAAAACCGCCACTTAAAACTACAGAACTACTGGTTACTTGTGGTGCTGCTTGTTTTGGCAGTTTTAGCCTTTTTTTCGGCTACGGTGGCACTTGTGGCAGGGTTTGTTTTCACTTTTCTGGTTCCCGGCGTAACCTTCCACCGCTTCTTCAATTTGAAGCAATATGAGCTTTGGGCGTTCATTCCAGTATTTAGCATTTTGGTTTCGGTTACTCTGATTTACTTTGCCTCACTCATATTCGGGTATTCTCCAACGACGATTCTGGGCTGTTTTCTGGCATTAACCGTCCTCTATGCAGTGGTTGTTGCTTTCAAAGGCGAATCCTTCACACCCAAAAAAATCATCCAAATCAAAAACTTCAGCAAAGTCACCCTCACAGTTTTCCTCATAATATTCGTTCTCAGCTTTTATGTTCTCTACAGTAGCGTTTGGGTACAAACCGACACAGGCTTAATCATCTCGGGCTCCAACTGGCAAGACACACCCTACCATTACGGCATCATCGAAAGCCTAAACCAAGGCAACTTCCCCCCGCAGTTCCCCAATTACGCAGGCGTAAAAATGACCTACCACTACTTCGTGGACTTCCACACCGCCATCCTCGAAAACGTCTACGGCTATCTGCCCAAACTACTGCCCACATTAAACGCAGTGTTCATTTTGGTTTTTGCACTTTCCATGTATGCGTTGGCGCGGGAGTTTGGACGAAAAGCTGCTTTAATTGCGACGGTTGTGGGCGTATTTGGCTGCGGTTTTAGTTACGTGAACTTGTTTTCGGCGTTGTTTCAGGGACAGTTTGTTGCTTCCCAAAACTACTTTTTCCAGTACGCAGGCACTTTTGGTTTACCTCCCATATTTGATAATCTGCTTCAGCAACGTCCCATGCTGATTGGGTTGCCCGTGTTCGCACTTGTTCTGATGCTGCTTCGTAACCCTGCCAGCAGGCGCAGGCTACTTTTAGCAGGTATCTTAACGGGGTTAGTGTTTGAGTTTCATAATGTAGCATTTTTCTGCTGTGGATTGGCTTTCTTGTTAATGTTTGCGTTAAATTTCAAGCAGAGTCGCTTTAGCAAAAATTACCTGTACTTTTTGGTGCCGTGTGCTTTGGCATTGCCGTTTATTTTTCAGGGTGGAACCCCCGCAAGCATTAACGTGGCTTCTGAATGGATTAGTAATTTTTCAAAAAACCCATTTACTTTCCTTTTCTTAAACCTTGGCATTCCCGTAATTATCGCATTTATCTCTCTCACTAAAAGAGGCAACAACCTGCTCAAAACCACCTTTGTCACCCTTATCTTAGTACCCTATATTGTCCAGTTAACCCCAAACGCTTGGGACATGTACAAATTCTACCTTTTTGCGTGGGTTCCAATCGCCGTTTTGATGGGTTGGTTTTTAACAAGCACAAAAAACAGCACAACATCTTCCATATCAGTCAGCATCAAGCCATCAAGGGTTCCCAGAAAATTTGTTCGCGCAGGAAAAAATATTGCTGTTTTAACCCTTGTCGTCCTTAGCGTTTTGTCTTCGATTAGCGTGGTAACGTTCAATTTAGGCGCTAACTATCAGGTTGCAACCACAAACGAGCTTCAATTGGGCATGTGGGTGCGAGAAAACACGACTCAAAACAGTGTTTTCCTAACCTACCCAAACTATGGCATTTATTCTCCGCCAGCCTATATTGGGGGCAGAATCACGGTTTCTTCGTACATTAATTGGCCTTATGGACATGGGATTCCGCTGGAGCAGATTCAGCAAAGAGAAAGCGATATTGACCGAGCGTATGGCGGGTCAGAAGCGGATTTACAAGAGGTGGTTTCCAAATACAATGTTTCCTATATTTATGTGGGGTTTGAGGAGTTGGCTGCATATTGGAACTGCACAAGCCGTTTTAACAGTATTAGTTGGCTGCAAAATGTTTACAGCGATGGGCAACTTCAGATTTATAAGGTAACTAGTAGCAGTTAATTTTTCCATTAAATTTATATTAACAGCACCTCAATTTTTTCATCTAAACAACTTAGCACTAAGGGGGAAGTGACTGCTGTTCAAACAAAACTTTTTCAGAATTCTTCCAAAAGACCTCCTGTTTCCCCTTTTAATAATGGTTATAACTAAAATCATGATTTTTGCTGTTGGATATTCTTCAGCTTATGTTGCAGTTTCAGAACCCTCCTCACTTAACGCGGGTCAACTATTAATGAACATGTTTGTTCATCCCATTGGAGATGCGCCGCATTACCTGTATTTAGCTCAGTACGGCTACACTAACCAGGGTGACCCCGCTAACTTTATCGTGTTTTTCCCACTTTATCCCTTGCTTGTACGATTAATCACCTTTGACTTCGCCTACATCAACCTATCAGGGCTCATAATCTCCTTTATAGCCTCAACAGCAGCCGTCATTTACCTGTTCAAAATAACCAGACTTGACTATGACGAAAACACAGCAAAAATGGCTGTTTTGTTCTTATGCATTTTTCCCACAGCATATTTCTTATGTGCCCAATTCACTGAGGCACTGTTTCTTGCCGTATCAATTTCAAGCCTGTATTATGCCCGACGCGGTAGCTGGGTTTTTGCGGGGTTTTTGGGCTTTCTTGCTTCTTTGACTCGGCTTGCAGGTTTGATTTTGTTGCCTGCCTTGGCAGTGGAATATTTACATCAGAGGAACTGGCGTCTCAGCGAGGTTAATTGGCGGCTTTTCTGGGTGATTTTACCAATTTTTGGGTTTCTGATCTATTTGTTAATTAATTATCAGGTTACAGGAGACTTTTTTACTTTTATGGAGGTTGAGCGGGTGCATTGGTATCAAACTCTTGATCCTCTGGAAGGTTTAAGGCAAACTATATTTTCTTTTTCACGTCCATATCCCGACAATTTTATTATTGGATATGCACAACTCATTTTTGCAGCTTTTGGGCTTATCATGATATTAGTTGGTGCTAAACTAAAACTGCGCTTATCCTATCAAGTCTATATGCTTTTAACGTGGTTGTTAGCGGTTTCAACAAGCTTCTGGATAAGCATCCCGCGCTACGTGATAGCCATGTTTCCACTGTTTATCGTCCTTGGTATATTATCAACTAAAAAACCGCTTGGAAAAATCCTGATAATCACCGTGTCGGCAGTTTTTCTGGTAACCCTGTTCTATTTTACTTGGCTGTTTGCGGCAGGCGTCTTTGTGTTCTAAGCTTGCGTTGGTTTTAGGCTGGGGGCTTGATGTTTCTTTCCTGTCATGCACTCTATGTCTATTCTGCCAATGGTTGTTTTGGCGAGTTTTTCAGGCTTAATCTTTGATAGTTTTTCCTCGGGAGTCTTCGACAACTGGCGTACCAGCACCTCAAGACCATGATGCTTCTCCCCTAAATCTTCAACCCAAACCAGTTTACCCCGAAAATGCACACTTGTATAAGCATAATCGCACTCGTCAGTTACGCCAAAATCAAGCATAGCCTGCCCCCAAACTGTGCTGTTAGCGTTTAGGAACACGTTTTTTTTGCCTTCAGGTGCGCAATGAAAGTAGAGGGCGTTTTTTTGTTGGTCGTAGCCGTGGCTGAGGCTGACAAGGTAGGGTTCGTTGTCTTTGCACATGGCGATGGTGACGTACTGGGTTTGTTTTAGGATTTGCTGCATTTCTTGGTTGTCGGTGATTTCGCGGTCTTTGCGTCTGACATGAAAAGAGGACATATCTGAGCATTAAGGGGTTAAATCTAAAAAAGCTAATGCTTTGGTTGCGTGCTTAGTGTGATGTATGGGTAAGGGTAGACTATTTTCAGGTTTGTGTAAAGGATTCTTTTGTTTTTGCGTTCCCACATCCAAAAATTAAACATGTAAGCGGATAAACCTGCCAATACGAATGCGGGATAAAAAAAGAAAAGCAACATGTAACTTATCTGTGTACTAAGCAGGGTATATGACATGTTAACAAAAATAAAGGACCCAGTTGGAATCCAGATTAAAAACAATACAACCAAGCCTATAATGATTCCAATGTACCAAAAAAATATTTTATCCCTTGATAAGCCCTTTTTCTCAATTTCTTTAAGTGTTGTATTAGATAGCAGTATTGATGAAGCGACACCGAGAATTAAACCTAAACCTACAGCAAGTCCCATTTGCCACATTAAATTATGAGTGTAAATTTTTTCAAAAAAAGTTAATATGCTACCCATGAAAACCATAGAGAAAAGTGCGATTGATGATTTGTTTCTGTTAACGACTTGGTGGCTCATTTTTTTTCTTTTCTTAATTTTGACTGTTTATTGTATATTAGTTTTGTCACATTCCGTTCAGCTTGGGGTTTGAGTCTGTAGGCGGATAATATGTTAACTTTTTCGGTATCATTGTGTTTCTGCAACACATATTTTGTTACCTCATTCACGGATTCGTTAAACTTAAAATGTTTCTTTAATAATAGGGTACTGCACTAGTTGGAAAGACAAGGAAGCATTAAGGGAATGGGCAATACACCACAGCCTAGCCGTTCAAGAGGCGTCAAAGTTCTAAAAGCCATATCCTCACCTCTTAGGCTGCAAATTCTCAACTTGCTCTTTGACAAAAGTGCCCTCTCCTACACGGAACTCATGAGCAACCTTAAAATGAACCCCAGTCGAGACGCGGGACGCTTTGCATATCACCTCAAATTCATGCTAAAAGCGGGGCTGGTTGAGGCAGATGTTGAAGCCAAAAAATATTACCTAACCGACCTTGGCAAGATGGTTCTTGATGTGGCTGACCGTGTGGAGAAGAAAGCCGTTAAACCCAAAGGTATGCTAGTGCGCACCTCGCACCTCACGCTTGAAGAGTTTGACGCAAACAAAATCGCCAACTCCTTAATCAAAGAAGCCAAAGTCCCAGCTGAACTCGCGCAGAAAGCTGCCAAAGAAGCCGAAAAACGTCTCTTAAAATCCAAAACCAAGTACCTCACTGCCTCGCTTATCCGTGAAGTCGTAAACGGCATCCTAATTGAGAAGGGCTTTGAAGATTACCGCCATAAACTCACACGCGTTGGCATGCCCATTCATGAAGTCACCGCGGCGATGGACGCAAAAGACGCAAACCAAAGCTCATGCACTATCCTCAGACAGGCAGGACAAACTGTGCTTGGCGAGTACACTCTGCTTAACGTTTTCCCACGTGACATAGCCGACGCTCACGTGTCAGGCGCAATTCACATTGACAATTTGGGAACCTGGCTGCTAAAACCCAACGATGTCGTGCATGATATGCGGTTCTTTTTCCAAAACGGTTTAACCCTTGAGAATCAGCAATTGCTTTCGTTGCCTCCTCCTGAGGATTTTGAGGCTGCTTTGAATCTTGTGTTTAATGTTCTTTTGCACAGCAGCCGAGAAGTTAACAGCATGCAAATCTACAATTACTTCAACGTATCCCTTGCACCCTACGCAAAAGGCGTGGACCCCGCCGTAATAAAAGAGAAACTGCGGTTATTTGTTTTAACTGTAAACCAGCATGCGCAGGTCACGCTTGGGTTGGAGCTTTTAATGCCTAAGTACGTCATGGAAACGCCATTTATTGGTTCAGACGGAAAACCCTGCGGTAAATACGGTGATTTTCAAGAGGAGAGCCAGCTTATTGCTGATTTGGCCTTGCAGGTTTACAATGAAGAAAGCGCCGTTAAGCCCCTCTTTAACCCCAGCTTGGTGGTAAAAATAACCAAAGAAACGCTCAACCAAGACGCGGCTAAGGCTCTTATTGAGAAAGCGCATTTACTGGCAGAAAAATACAGCAGCCCCTTCTTTGCGCTCATGCTTAAAAAAGACTTCGAGTATAATGTGTACTCAGCCTTAGGCACCAAGCTTACCAACGATTTAACGGGTGATTGGGAAACCGATACGATGCGCACTGGCTGCTTAGGCTGTGTCACAATTAACTTGCCGCGTATCGCCCAAGAAAGTGGAAAGGACAAAAACAAGTTTTTTGACCTGTTACGGGAAAGATGCGAGCTTGCCGCCCGCGCCTTATTCATTAAGTCCAATATTCTTAGACAGTACGGCAAAAACAGTCTGCCTTTTTTGCTTAAAAGCGCTAATGGTGACACTTACTTTAGAATAGAGAATTGCTCACGAATCATAAACTTTGCAGGGCTTCCTGAAGCAGTGGAAACCTTCACCGAAAAAGACATCCATATGCCAGAAAGCCAAAAATTCACTGAAGAACTGGTTCAAACAATCACCACGTTTAAACATAAACTGGGTAGAAAACATGGTAAACGCCTCTACCCCGCTATCCTATTTAACCATGAAGCTTCTGAGCGTCTGGCACAACTTGACATTGAAAAGTATGGCGTTGCTAAAGTCAAGTTTTCGGGAACCCGTGATAAACCCTTTTACTCGACGACAAGGCGTCTGCAGGCTAACTTGGCGGGGTCAAAACTTGAGCTTATACCTGAACAGTTAGAAACCGAACAGAAGATTTGTGGCTTAAACGTTGGCAGTGGATTGAGTATTGTTGAAATTGGTGAACCACAGCTTTCTGCTCAAACACTGATGGATTTAACTGTGCACCTAATCGAAAAACAGCCACTGGAATACTTTACCTACAACCACGTCACCAGCTACTGCAGTAACTGCAAAAAAACCCTGCTGGGTACACCGCATAAATGCCAAACCTGCGGCTCCATCAGCACGCTTAACATTTTTGACCGTTTCAACGCAACCTAACTTATTGCACTGTACCAAGCACCAGTGAAAGCAATGCCATACGAACCATCAAGCCGTTACGTACCTGTTGGAAATATTTAGCTTGGGGCGTGGCGTCAACTTCAGGGGCGATTTCGTCCACTCGGGGCAACGGATGCAAAATTATCATGTCTTTTTTGGCGTCTTTTAGACTTTTAGCATCTATTTTGTATGCGCCTTTTACTTTCGCGTATTCAGTAGCGTCCGGGAATCTTTCCCGCTGAATTCTTGTCACATACAGCACATCAATCTTGGGAATTACCTCCTCAAGACTTGTAGCTTCTGTAACAGGAATCTTGCCAATAGTTCGCAGTACATCGCTTCTCATTTTCAAGCTCTGCGGCGACACCAAAAACAATTCAATATCATACATTGCAAGCGCATACGCAAGCGAATGCACCGTGCGTCCATACCGCAAATCACCCAACAACGCAACCTTCAACCCATCAAGACTGCCCTTCTCTTTACGCATAGTATACAGGTCAATAAGTGCCTGCGTGGGGTGTTCCTCTGCACCTGTTCCAGCATTAATTATTGGAGCCTTGGAAAATTCTGAAGCCAACCTTGCCGACCCCTCCAGCGGATGCCTAAGCGCGATTGCATCCGCGTAGTTTTCCACGGTTCGCACCGTGTCAGCGAGGTTTTCGCCTTTTTTAATGGATGCTATGTCGGTGTCTGCGAATCCAATGGTCGAACCGCCCAGTTTAAGCATGGCTGCTTCGAAGCTTAGACGTGTTCTTGTGCTGGGTTCAAAGAAGAGTGTGGCGAGGATTTTGCCTTTTAGCATGTCGCTGCCTGATTCTGCTTTGGTTTCCATTGTTTGGGCGATGTTTAGAATGTAATTAATTTCTTCTTTTGAGAAGTCTGCGATTGAGATTATGTCTCTGCCTTTGAACTCCAAACTTGGGCACCAGAAACAAGATGGCGTTATCTGCTAAATAACATTTCGTATCGGTGGGGTTGCATTTTTTTCTATTGGCAGGGCTTATATGCTTATGTTGTAGCACAACGTCTGTAACACATTTTTTAATATCAGTTAAGGCATAAAAAAACCAAAACCAAAGTTAAAGGTGTTTTGAATGGGTACAATTTTAGATGAGTTAAGTCAAGAAAGAAAACAACAAATAGTCAAAGATTATATCCCACGTGTTTTTGAAGTTCAAGCCCCCTGTCAATGGTTAGAACACTGCTACAACGGAAAATGCCCCGCGTTCGTACGCAAAAACGGCAACTACTACTGCGCTAAAAAAAGACCCTAAACAACAACGGCTCTTTCAATCTTAGATGCCATCTGCAGTAAAGCCAATGACTCCCTTATTTTACTAACTGAATTCTCAAAACATGCTTTTGCATCCTCAGACAGCTTAAGCTCCAAAATTTTCTCAATCCCTCCGCTACCCACAATCACAGGTACACCAATAGACAAGCCACTCTGTCCATACTCGCCCTCAAGAACCGTGGACACACTCATAACTCGGTTTCTGCCAGTTAAAATAGCATCGGCCATAATCGCAATCACTGCTGCAGGCGCAAAGGTTGTGGCGCCCTTAAGAGAAATTACCTCTGCACCCGAAGAAATTGTGGCTTCAACAACACGGGTAATCTGTGCTTCTGTTAAGAAATGACTTATGGGAATCCCTGAAATCGATGCATAATCAATCAGCGGCACCATTGAGTCTCCATGCTCCCCAATAACCAGCGCTCGTGTGTCCTCCCTTGAAACCCCACATTCTGCCGCCAAATACGTTCGAAATCGGTGTGTGTCCAAAATATTGCCCATGCCAAATACGCGTGTTCGAGGGAACCCTGATTCTTTGTAGGCGATGTAAGTCATGATGTCTACGGGGTTAGTGACCACCATCAGTTTGCAGTCTGGTGCGTATCTGACAATCTCTTTGGTGACGCTTTTGATAATTTTAGCATTACCAATGAGCAAATCCGAACGGCTCATTCCAGGTGTTCTGCCTTTGCCCGCTGTTATAATCACAAGTTCGGAACCTTCGATGTCTTTGAAGTTACCTGTTCCCTTGACTTCACCGTCAAACTCAATCGCAGGAGCAGCCTGCATCATATCCAACGCTTCACCTTTAGCCAAACTCTCATTAACATCAACAAAAACAACATCGCTGATTTTATAACGGAGAATTTCAAAGGCTGCACCACTGCCCACTTTACCTGCACCGACAATAGAAATCATAAGGAAACTAGATGCATGTCGAGATAAATACCTTAACTGAATCGCTTAACCCAAAAACATGTCTATTTGGTTCCTATTAGAAATTCATTGCAGAAACTATAGAGGGGTCTACAAAGCCTAAGAGGGGCGGTCCCTAATGGTTAAATTCCAATCCAAACAGCATTATTAGAAACTGCGCAGTTTACTTTGCTGCTCATCCAAAGTCTTGTTCACCAAAGCATCGGCTCTGGAAATCCAAACGTTTTCCCTAGGAACACTTACAATGTAAAACTGCTTAAACTGTAAAAGCAACTCACGTGCCTTCTGCCAATACACCTGCAACACAGCATTTTTCACACGATACTGCCCATTTAATTGTCTTACGACAAGTTCACTGTCTAAATGACAGGTTATGGCTTCTGGGTTGAGTGTTAATGCGTATTGTAACGCAGAGATTAAGGCTTCGTACTCGGCTTGATTATTGGTTTTAACACCTAAGAATCGGGAATCAGATTTTATCACTTGCCCCTCCACTAAAACTACGTAGGCTGCCGCTGCTAGACCAGGGTTTCCTCTTGCGCCACCATCTGAGTAAATATTTAGTTGCATAGATAAACTTCTCTTGGTTTAGTAATTTAGCTTTTTTTCTCTAATTAAAGTTTTAAGTTATGGCTTATTCTCTTGTTACTGCTCAGGTACAACCACATTTCTTTAAGAGCATCAACACGCCTAAACAAACACAGGATTGGAGAATCGTTTTTTGCCCAACGGATTTTTAGATAATAAACTAAATTCTGCGCATACACCTCTTATTCTTTTTAAACAAAAAGAGGTCAATAGCAAAGCCTCCCGAAGAGGAAAACTCGATATCGTAGCAGAAATACTGCAGTTTTGTAGTGAACAAAAAACCAAAACAAGCGTTATGTACAATACAAACCTAAACTATGCCCAACTCAAAAAGCAACTGGACATACTGGTAACTCAAGGACTGCTTATCAAAAACTCTAACAAGTTCTGCACAACCCAGAAAGGGCAACGCTTCATAATCCTTTTTAATGAACTCAATGCCCTAATTGAACAAGAATAACTTTTTTCAAAATTATTTGGAGGGCCGGGGCAGGGATTTGAACCCTGGCAAAAGGCTCCACAGGCCTCTAGGCTACCAAGCTACCTCACCCCGGCCATAATTGATGTGGGATTATCCGACCTCGACCATTTTTTAGGTGGGCTCGATAGAAACATGTAGAACTCCTTATTTTTGTTTACGGAAATAATCCCTCTTTTTTAGTCAGAAAAGTTTTACAAAATAATTTCAAATCTAAAAATTAGAGACTGAACATAGGTTAACAATGAACAGAGGTGCATAACTGCTAAGAACCTGAACCTGAAAATGGGTGCTTGCACAGTTTTGTTTAAAAAATTAGGGTTATGGTTTAAGGGTTATTTCCATTTGCCCTCTTGCCATCGTTCATAGCTTGTAGTTGTTATTTTGATTATGGGAACTTCGCCTTCTTTCCAACTGCCTGATTCAGTTTGGTATGCAGGATATTTTTCTTTGAGAAGAGAATGGGCGTACTGGTACTCTTTTCCGCTCCAGATGATTTCTGCTTCTCCTTGAACGCAAATTCCTTTAGCTGTTGACCAGTTGTCCCTATCATAATCATCAATTACCAGCGAAACTTGAGGATTGACTTCAAGTTGTTCAAGTGTTGGTGAATCTGGTTCAAAGGCGATGTAAAAGTAAATGCCATCAAAAACTGGCCATACCGGTCTAACGATTGGTTCACAATCTTCTGTTGCAGTTGCAAGTCGACCTACTGGCAGTTTTTGTATAAACGCAGCATCGGATTTTGACAGTTTTTTCATCATATATGTCCCTACTATGTGCCTAAAGTTTTGTTTCTTTAAAATTCTTTCTATCCGCTCACCTTAAAAAAACTAGCGCTTTCAGCGTCTATTTTGCTTGACACTGTGGGCAATAAAATATTTGTCCGCCACCCAACGCCAACTTTTGAACGTCCGTTCCACAAGCTAAACAGTTTTTTTCCTTCATATTAGGGCCCATCGCGGGGACGTAACTGCCCTGTTTTCCGTAGAAATCATCAAACTGGTTCTTTCCACCCATCCTTAACCGCTCCTCAATAACAAGTTTTACCGCAAAAAATAATGCTTGAACTTTTGGCGGTTCTAACTCTGAGGCTTTTGTTTTGGGGTTAATCTGCGCCCTATAAATTATGTCTTGAAATAGGCTGTTTCCTAACCCCACTACTACCGCGTCTTTGCCGACTAAAGCTGCTTTTATATTGACTTTTTTGTTGGATAACTGTTTTGAAAAATTTTCAGGTGTGAACTCCTTGTCCTCCAGAGGAGAGAGGGTTGATGAAAAATCCCTTTTGTACATGTAATTTTCCTTTAGTTCATCGTTGGTTAAGGCTTTGATGGTGCCCATTCCTGTCAACGTAACCGTGAATGATGAGCTATCTGTGAAAGTGATTTTTAGATGGAACTTGGCTGGCAGATTGTTTTTGTTTGGTTGGTAGAGGATTTTTCCGCCATATTCAGGTGCCAAAAGCAGGTTTAACTCTTGGTCAAATTTTACGTGTATAGTGTTGCCTCTTGATTTGACAGATTGAATTTTGCATCCGATAAGTCTTTCAAAGTCGGATTGGTACATATTTATGAAGCCTAAATTTTGGAATTTTTCGTAATTTTTAAGTGTGTATTCTGAAACTTTTTTTCCTACGAGCTCTTGGTTCATTTGTTTGGCCAGAATGTGTGCTTCAGGTAACTCAACGCTCAAGGTGATTTTCACGGTTCCCTGTCTTATTTTTGGCTTTTTAAGCTTTTATTGGTATCGTTGTTTTAGCTTTTAGGGGTTTTTATTAATGCTGGTTATGAGTTAAATGTTAATGAACTAGGTCATAACTCGTTAATTTTCTTGTTTTTTAACCAATGTGTCTGAAAATATGCAACAACATAATGATAAATTTGTATCAATAGCTAGTTAACTACTAAACATCTACCCAGTCGAGGTGAAAAAATGAATAATAAAAAAATCTCAGTTATTGCCTCCTTACTTTTGTTGACTACGCTATTTGTGATATCCGCAATGCCTACACGTGCTCAGGAATCAGCAGTACTTCCGGTTTCAATAACAATACTTTCTCCAGAAGGTAGCGGAACAACCGACCCTGCTCCTGGAGACTACAATTTCACTGACATTTACACATTGACAGCTACACCAGCTGATGGATGGGAATTTAGTCATTGGATAGTTACTGGTGATCTAGCACAGCAACTTGGAATAACGACAACTGCAATTAGCGTTACTGATAACCCAGTTGTTGGCGACTGTGGCTTTGGATACAGTTATCAATATCAGCCCATTTTCGTTGAAACGTCAAACACTTCTGCAAGCTTACCTGATGTGCCTGTTCTATATGTTGTTATTATTGTAGTAGCCGTTGCAATATTAGCGGGTGCTGGAGCATTCTTGGCAGGCAAAAAAAGTAAATAATCTCTTTTTTTTTTAAAAAAAAAATAATCTCATTTTTTTGTATTCCGAAAGCTACTTTTTGTTTTGTTCTCTTCAAGCCTGAACCTTACAATCTCTTTAACCAAATCCAGCGGAAGCGGTTCATACATGTCAAACTTAATCGTGCCCTTGCTTGTTTTGAACCCTGCAAGCTTGTCCTTGAACGCTTCAATCGCGGATGCTTTAGGATAAAACCCTATGTGCCCTTTAAAAGCGGCAAACCAAACCAGAAGCCCATCCTGCTTGAACGCGGGCATTTGATAGCTGATGGTTTCCTGTGCATCCGGCGCGGCTTCATTGATGGCTTGCCGTAACTGTTGCAGTTTATCTTGAATGTTTTCAGGAAAACTTGCGATGTATTCATCAATAGTTGTGACAGCTTTGTTCATGAAAAGTTCCTTCAAATGGCATAATTATTAGGGACATTTTTTGGATTTTAGGTTTTTGTTTCAGATTACAAAGGTTTGGATAATTAAATAATAGAAAACTACTTGTTAGCGCAAACTGTTTCTGGTTGTTTTGTCCTTGTTTTGGGTGTATTAACAAAAAACATTAGTTCTTTATTCCCAGAAAGGTTTAATTGAAGTACAGTATAATGGATTGGCTGAAATGGCGTGCGGGATTCCCCAAGCCTGGTATGGGGCAGGCCTGCTAAGTCTGTGGTCGCAAGGCCACGGGGGTTCAAATCCCCCATCCCGCGCCATAACTCCCACAACTGCTTGAAATAATCTTGAATTTTTTCATCTTTCTGAGAAAATTTAAATCAAACCCGCGTATAATACGCGCAAGCAGAGGACGGTCGAATGGTAATAGTAATTGATTTTGAAACTTTAGTGATTTTTATATCTTTATTGATAATGGCTGGCATTGCTTTCTGGTGGATTCGTGAGGACAAGATAAAGAAGAGCCAGTAGCTTTTCACTATTTCTCTCAGCGTAAGCTACTGAGCCAGACGCCTTTTAAACAACATATAGGACCCTGCCAGTGACCCATATGCAAGAAAGCGAAAAGACACGTTTTCTTTACAAGCAAAAGAAAACCCATCAGTAACTGTTTCAGTGTGGCGATAGATGACCCCGGCATGGGTTCAAATCCCACAGCCCGTACCACTCTATTTCCAATCATTTTTTTGTTGTTTTGGTTTTTTGTTTTCTGGGTGTTTGTTGACATGTATTTGATGTTTATTGTGAGACCATAATGCATATTAAGTAAAGACCAAAATAATTCGATAAACGATTAAGCCTTTGGAAGGTTGTCTTACAAATGAGTAGTTGTGATAAAAAAAGCTTGACAGATGAAAACAAGTCGCTCATAGTTCTACACATCGATGACGATCCCACGATTTTGGCTATATCAAAAATGATTCTTGAATCAGACAACAGATTCCAAGTCGAAACCGCCACCAGCGTCCAAGAAGCATTCAAAAAACTCGCCCAACAACCCTTCCAAGCAATAATTTCCGATTACGAAATGCCCAAAAAAGACGGGCTCCAATTTCTCGAAGAATTACGCAAACAAAAAAACGAAATCGCATTTGTCATGTTCACAGGTAGAGGACGCGAAGAAGTTGCAGTTAAAGCCTTAAACTTGGGTGCAGACCGTTACATCAACAAAAACGGTGACCCCGAAACCGTCTATTGCGAACTAAGTTACGCCTTAACTAAAATTATTGAGCGCAAAAAAGCTCGCAAAATGCTCCTTGATGATGCCAACAAAATTTACAGTTTAAACGAGAAGCTGCGAGTTGTCGGCGGATTAACTAGGCATGACGTCAGAAATAAGCTAGTGGCTTTGAATGCGCATGTTTTCATGTTAAAAAAGAGGGTGAACGATAACTCTGATGCAGCAAAACACATCAGTGGTATAGAGCTTGCTGTGAAACAAATCGTGGAGTTGCTAGAGTTTTCGCGGCTTTATGAAAAGTTGGGTGCTGAAGAACTAAAATTCGTTGAGGTTGAAAAATGCATAAATGAAGCAAGCAGACTCACAGACCTCAAAGACATCAAACTTGTCAATCAATGCCAAGGGCTCACTGTTATGGCCGATTCTTTGTTGCGGCAGCTTTTCTTTAACCTAATTGACAACACCATAAAGCATGGCAAAACCAGCAATCAAATACAACTACGCATAGAACTTGATGAACCCACTTTAGAGCTGATTTATGAGGATAACGGCGTGGGAATATCTGATGAAATGACGAAAGACTTATTTGCAGAAAAAAGCCAAAGCCACGGGCTTTATCTGGCGCGGCGTATTTGTGAAGCTTACGGTTGGACGATTTCTGAAACAGGAAAACAAGGTCAAGGCGCCCAATTCACCATAAACATTCCTAAGGCATTGGTAAAAAATTGTGTTTGCCAGAAGTCTTGACTTTATCGCTATGTTATAGTGCCATTAATAGTGCTCTAGCAGGTAATGTTTTTGTTCTCGGAACACCTTTGCTTCCCGCTGCACTCTTTGCTCGGCTTGTTCTCGGGATTCCGTTCCTGTTTCTTTCAAAAACGCTGCAACTCTGCCAATCCAAAGAATCCGCAATGCATCAATCAGTTTAGCTTTGTCAACGATAGGGTTATGGTACTGCCCAATGAAGGAGTAGACTGTTTTTGCCCAAACGTCAGGCGGAAAGACCAAGTTGTCAATTTCCCCTTTTCTTATCTTTTCAAAAATATTCAGTAAATCTTGACTGAGACATTTTTGATAGATTGGCACGTAAGCGTCATAGTTGCTTTTGAAGGTTTCAAGAGTTGCTGGCAAAGAAACCTGAATTTGTTCAGGCGTAAACATGTCTTTTGCTGTTTCCCCGACCATTTCTGTTGAGGAAAAGCCCTTGATACTTTTCCAAACTGATTCATACTGCTCTATGCAGGTGAACATGGTGTTAATGACTTGTCTAAACATTGGGGCAAGCTGGCTGGATGGGTCTTTAGCATCATGCATTTTAACGCCTAAATAAGCCTGCTTAATTTCGTATCCCTTTGACAGTGCCGTTAATGTTTCAAAAATATCAATGCCAAAGCAATTTACATCAGGCAACTCCCACATAGGTGAATCTAAGATGTCTTCTACAAGCTTGATTGAAAAACCAAAGTCTCCTCCTATGGGTTGTCTGATGTCTTTGCCAAAAAGGCTCGCTGTTATTGGATAGCATAAAAAGTTGGTTATGGTGCCGTCATATTTGCGGCGGTTGTAATAGGGTGTTACTAATCCTGTTCCCGTCATTGTTGGAGAAATCAACAGTTTCATCCATTCAGGCGTTATGCTACGTAGGTCTGAATCAACTAATGCCACACTTTTTACTTTAAGAGTGCTGGCTGCTTCAAAAATTGCCCGGACAGCTCTCCCTTTTCCAGATGTTCCAATGTATATTGCAGGTATCAGTTTTACTTCAGATGGCAAGTTTACTTTTTTAACTGAAGTTAATGTTTCGTCTTTTGAGTTGCCGTCTGAAACAAAAATTGCTGACCTAAAATTAGGGAAATAAGTTTCCAATCCTTTTGTTACCTGTGAAATAACATAACTTGCTGTCAGCACGTTGTTAAATGAGGGGATTCCAACCAAAATGTCTGCTTTTTCTATATCGTGCAAAAAAATGCGTGCATCTAATGATAATGCAGAATCTTCTCGGTTCATAAGCATCAATGTAACTAATGCTCCTTGTTTAAAAAATTATTCGCTAAACTGATGTGAAAAAAACTGATTAATACTTTGCAGAATCTATTTATTCAATAACTTGATTGAATATGTATAGTTTTTGGATATAAATTATCGCTAAGTAAATTCGAGGTTCTGCAAGAGTGACATCAGAACAACCTAACATTTCAGAACCGCAAACGTTTCCTGATTATGCTAAAACTGGATTATCATCACGAGAAGTAGCTGAAAGAATAAACAAGTACGGCTCAAACGAGATACCTGAAAAGAAAATCAGTCCTTTCCGCAAGTTTATAGGCTATTTTTGGGGACCAATCCCTTGGATGATAGAGGTTGCAGCAGTACTATCCATAGTTATCCAGCATTACGAAGACTTCGTCATCATACTTACCCTACTGATCATGAATGCCATTGTGGGGTTCTGGCAGGAGAAAAAAGCCGACAACGCCATCGAACTGCTCAAAAAACGACTTGCCCCAAAAGCGCGTGTTCTAAGAGATGGAAAATGGCGGGAAATTCCCTCAAAAGAACTTGTTCCTGGAGATATTGTGCGTGTACGCTTAGGCGATATTGTTCCCGCAGATGTTAAACTAATGAAAGGGGATTACCTGCTCGCTGATGAATCCGCCTTGACGGGTGAATCATTGCCCGTGGAGAAGCATGTTTCTGATGTTGCATATTCAGGTGGCATTGTTAGGCAGGGTGAGATGGATGCAGTTGTTGTTGCAACTGGTCTTAGTAGTTACTTTGGAAAAACAACTAAGCTTGTTGCTGAAGCAAAAAGTACGAGTCATTTTCAAAAAGCAGTTGTGCGAATTGGGAATTACCTGATTATTCTCGCGGCAGTAATGGTTTCCATAGTTTTCGTGGTTGCACTGTTTAGGCACGCGGACATATTGCAGCTTTTGCAGTTTGCACTGGTTTTGGTTGTTGCCTCAATACCTGTTGCTTTACCCGCGGTTTTAACTGTGACTATGGCGATTGGAGCAATCGCACTTACTAAAAAGGAAGCAATCGTGAGCAAACTGGTATCTATTGAGGAAATGGCTGGCGTTGACATACTCTGCTCTGACAAAACAGGCACAATCACTGAAAACAAGCTTACTGTTGCTACAGCGCAGGTTTTTGATTCTTTTGATTTTGATGATGTATTGCTGTATGGTGCGCTTTCATCCCGAGAAGAAGATAAGGACCCTATTGATGATGCAGTTATAGCTAAAGCAAAAACAATTCATGCAGTTGCGGATGTTCTAAGCCAGTATAAAGTTGTTGATTTTAAGCCGTTTGATCCTGTTTCAAAAAGAACCCAAGCAGAGATTACTGGTCCTAAGAACGAGCATTTTCTGGTTTCTAAAGGTGCACCGCAGGTTATTCTTGCCCTTGTTAAAAACAAGGATGAACTAGAAACCAGAGTAAACGAAGCAATCAGCAGGTTTGCACGTAAAGGACATCGAGCTTTAGGCGTAATTAAGCAGGTTAATGGTGAGTGGCAGTTTGTTGGGCTTCTGGCAATTTATGACCCGCCACGAGAGGACTCCGCAGAAACCATAAAAAACGCCCAAAAAATGGGTCTAAACGTTAAAATGGTGACAGGCGACCACATAGCCATCGCTAAGCAGATAGCTCAAGAAGTTAATTTAGGCACAAACATTGTACCCGCTTCCGCTTTTGTCGACAAACAGGATAGTGAAGCAAAAGGCATAATCACTGCTGCGGACGGGTTTGCACAGGTTTTTCCCGAGCACAAGTACCGAATTGTATCTTTGCTTCAAGAAAGAGGGCATATTGTCGGTATGACTGGTGATGGCGTAAATGATGCACCTGCCCTTAGGAAAGCTGACGCAGGTGTCGCAGTTGCGGGTGCTACTGACGCAGCGAAATCTGCAGCTGACGTGGTGTTGACTAAGCCGGGTCTTTCTGTGATTATTGACGCGATAAAGGAAAGCCGCAAAATCTTTGAACGCATGACCAACTACTCGATTTACCGTATAGCGGAAACTTCTCGTGTACTGCTCTTTTTGTCGCTTTCCATTCTTGTTTTTGATTTCTATCCTTTGACTGCTGTCATGATTGTCATTTTAGCGTTACTCAACGATTTACCCATCATGACAATAGCTTATGATAACGTGAGGGTTCAAGAAAAACCTGTGCGCTGGAACATGCGCGGTATCTTAATTGTTGCTTCATTGCTTGGTGCGTCAGGTCTTGTTTCCAGCTTTGGGCTTTTTTTGATAGGTCTTGAAGTTTTCCATTTGTCTATTGAAACTTTACAGACACTGATTTTCCTAAAACTTGCAGTAGCCGGACACTTAACAATCTATTTGGCACGTACAGGCGTGCATCATTTCTGGCAGCGACCTTTGCCATCACGCATTCTTTTTGGAACAACTGAAGTAACCCAGATTATCGGCACGTTGGTTGCTGTGTATGGCGTATTTATGGCTCCTATTGGTTGGGGTCTTGCTGGGTTTATTTGGGGTTACGCTTTGTTGAGCTTTTTGATTTTTGACCAGTTGAAAATTCATTTTTTCAGATTAATGAAGCATGAAGAAGCAAGATAATCCAATTAACCTGATTATTGAATGTTGACCTTGCTTTTTTTTACCCCAATTTTTTAATGTAAGACCTTTTCTCCTATTTTCAAGTTGCTTAATGAAAGAAAAAACCCAAGTCCTGCTGGCTGTAGCAATTGCATTTATACTAATTGTGCCATCCTTTGGTTTGGTTGGTTCTTATTCAAGAAGCCGACTCTATCCCGTTAGGGTTGCATGTGTTGGGGACAGTTTAACCGAGCTAACCCAGTACCCACAGTATCTACAAAAACTTCTTGGAGAAGACTATTGCGTGCTGAATCTGGGTTCTTCAGGTGCTGCTTCTATGGAAAAATCAGGTAAGCCTTACATGCATCTTATGTATGTTGATGAGGCTAAATCTTTCTATCCCAATGTTATAGTTATTTTTCTTGGAACCAATGACGCTCATGAGGGACTGTTGCCTTTTGTTGGCACAGACTTCAAAACTGACTATACAACAATTGTTAGATACTTTGAGGGTCTTGCAAGTAAAACAAAAATTTACCTCGTTTTGCCGCCCCCAATTTTTGATAACATTTATGGTTTAAACGGCACAACCTTAGACCAGCAGATTATCCCCGCCATAACTGAGGTTGCAACTGAAGGCCATTACTCTTTAATAGACCTTCACACTGTCATGAATAATTCATCCTGTCTGCCTGATGGCGTCCACCCAAACATGGATGGTGTCATTTTAATGACCCAAGAAATCTACAAGGCTATAACCAGCGAATCATAATTGTGTTTGCCTTCTTAAAAGCTAACAGTTTCAACCAATTGTTCAAACTCCCCTTTTCTCGCCCCAGATTACCTTGTGCTGCTGTAAAATTAATCTCACCGGTAATCCATCTGCAAGAATCAACCGAGATAGTTTTCTAAAAAACGGCTTATTAGACCATTGAGGTTGTAATATTAAGATAGATTTTCCGTTCAATAGTATTGACTCTATGATTTGGCGAGCATATACATAGTCGTCTTCATCTGATACTACAAATTTGAATTGCGTTTTTTGTCCATAATTGCTTTGTGTTGATTGTAATATTTTCAAATCACTTGCTTCCCCAGAAGATGGACATTTGCAATCCATTGTGATTAAGTCTACTTCGTCAAAGATTGTTTTGTCAAAAATGGTTCCGTTGGTATTAACGCATAGTCTGTATTTTTCATCTTTTAGTTTAGAGAGTAACTGCTTTAATTCAGCTTTTTGAAGTAGCGGTTCCCCTCCTGTAATGGAGACAGTCCTGCAGGGATATTTTGCTATCTCTTCAACTACGTCAGATACAACCATTTCTTTTCCTTGAAGCCACGAGTATTTGGTATCACACCAATGGCATCGTAAATTGCAACCGGTCAATCTGACAAAAACTTGAGGTATTCCTATCTCTATTCCTTCACCTTCAATGGAGTGGAAAATCTCGCAAACGTTCACAGCTTTCCCTCTTTTTGTAGTCGGGCAATGAGAGGGTCGACAACTCCGAGTTCTTTGAAGCCTTGTGCTCTTAGTTTGCAGGAATCGCATTCTTGGCAAGGTATCTCGCCACCAACATAGCAACTCCATGTTTGGTCCAAGGGTGCTTTTAGTTTTAGTCCTAATTCTGCTATTTCTTTCTTTGTCATGTGTATAAGAGGGGTTTCAATTTTCATCTCTATATTGTACTGAATACCGACCTTGCTTGTTATTTTCATTAATTCATTGAGTCTCTGATAGTACTCTGGTCGACAATCAGGGTATCCGGAGTAGTCTAAAGCGTTTGCGGCAATGAAAATTTTGGCTTCAATTGATTGCGGGTCAACTTTCTCTACTTCTACCTTTTGCAATGTCTGAGATTCTAGAAGAGCTGCAGCCATAACTGTGAAAAAAGTGTTTCTTAGAGGAACATAAGTTATTGGGATGCTGGCACTCATCTCGTCAATGGTGCGTTCTTTTGGAACACTGAACATCTCTGGGTGCGTTAAAACTGAGTACCACGCTAAGTCCTTGTAGTTCGATATGTCAATAATCTTATGAGTTAGCACTAGTCTTTTTGATATTTCTTTGGCAGATTTGATTTCTTTACTTAAAACCTGTCCGTAATTAAAAGTGACGGCGATTATACTGTAACCTTGGCTTTTTGCTAACGTAGCAACAGTGGTTGAATCCAATCCTCCACTTAACAACACAACCGCAATTTTTTGTTTTTGCCCTTGTTTACTCATAGTATTCGCACCAACTTCTTGGATTCTCCCAAACTCTGACCGCCTCTAGTTGAACATTGTCCGGCAGTTTCATTTTCTTGAAAATATACTTAGCTAAGTTCTCGGAAGATGGATTTCCGATTTCTGAATTATCGTTAAGGCATGAGTGGTCAAGTTTTTCCGTAATATCTTCCAATTTCTGTTTTAGCACGTTATAATCTATTACGATTCCTATGTCATCAAGTTGGTCGCCACGAACAAATACTTCTACCCTCCAAGTATGACCGTGGAGGTTCGCGCATTTTCCATTGTAACCTATCAGTTTATGTGCCGCATCAAATTCTACTTCAACTCTAAGTCGATACATGTTACACGATTCCTTCCCATTGAACAGACATTATGATCATCTTGGATTATTTTTTTCACTTTTGTGATAGTGTTTATTGTTCTTTGATTCTTCCTGCTAAGAGGTTTTCATAGACTCTTCTCATGTGGAATATTACCTTGGCTGTTTCTTCGCTTAAGTTGCAGGCGCAGCTCCCACAAGTAGGGCATTTCATTGATGAGCATTTGGTGCACACTATCGTTTCTGAGGAATGGAACTCTTTACCACAGTTGTAGCAGTATACTTGAGGGTTGACAAAGAATTTAAGAAAATTTTCAATAAGCCGTGAGAGCGGTATATTCTTCTTTTGTGCTTCTGCAATGGCTTTTTCTTTAATGTCTGTGTCGATTGTGATGTTTAGTGGTTCTTTTTTCCTAACTGAGGTGCCCATGCGCATTAATGCGCATATGTGCGTATATATTGCTTTCTGACAATCAAAGAGTTGATTAAACAGAGCTTCAGCAAAAAATGTCAGTAGACTGAATGGAGTGGCGCCGCCGAAAGGATGCGCGCCTCATAACGGGAAAAAACTCCAGTTTCTTTTTCTGTTTTTAGATTTTTTAGCCACCGTTAAGGGTTTAGCGCAAGCGCCCAAACATTTTGAGATGGAGGAGCCTTAGATGGTGCAAACTGTGGCTGCTTCCGCGGAAGTATTATGCTGTTTTGATTGCTATTATTGGTGTGGGCGTTGTACCTTTAGGTCCAGGTTTGCCATTTCCAAGGTTGCTTTAAGCGAAGCCTGCCCAAATTTTTCCTATAGAAAATTGAAGGGTAAGGTGCCAAATTAGGAGCGCTTTTTTATGACCAAAGAACCAGACACATCAACCCAAAACCTGCGCTCTTACAGTAATAGCGGTAATAGTAATATCAGAAAACAAGTTTTCAGCTTACTAGACGGCAATGGGCAATCAAATCCACTGCTTACGCCCAAGCAAATATGCAAACTGCTCAGTTTAAGCTACAAGCAATACCACAACTATGTTGCCAAAACCAAGTGGGAATGGAAGTATTACTACAAAAATGAACGAGGTTCAAACTGTTCAAACTTTCACTGCTTTAAGGCTAAGGGTAGATTGGATAAAGAGTTGAGTGTTGCGCTTCGGGGTGTGGTTTCGGGTGATTGGGTGCGGGGTGGGTTGGGTTTTGGTTGGGTGGCTTCTAGGGCGAGGAATCGTTTTTGGGTTTGGAAGGGTAAGTTTGGGCGGGCGGTTTGGTTTGAAACTGGATTGGTGGGGTTGAATGTTAGGCGTCCGGGGAATTTGGGGAAAGCTAAGCAGCTGTTTTGTGATGCGTTTGTTAACACGGGGTTGATAACTGACTTTAAGGTTCTTAACCCGATTCTGGAGCAGATTCGCCCAAAAAGTGGACATTTTCCTTACAGTGCAGGCGCGCGGTTGCCCTACATGGTAATTCATGATTTTGAGCAGAGCCATGGCATTGTCATTAAGGTCGGTGACCGAACCCATCCAGACTCAGTTGAAGTGATAGCCAGCTTTAGCGATACACTTGATACTGCCTTAGATAAACTGGAGCGACTAGAAAAGAACGGCGAAAAAAACAACCAGGCATTAACAAGGATTACGGGGATACTTTCTAACCTTTTTGAAGCTGACTCAGACAAGCAACACTGCAGCAACAAGAGCCTAGGAGACAAAAGCTATGTTACATAAACAGTTTTTAGCAGTGGAAACCTGTTCAAAAGCATTTTTGACATCATGCACAGGGCATGGGAAAAGTCCATGCTTTTTGGCTCTTACTTTTTTGCGGTTGTTTGGTGTAGATGCCAGACTGCTAAAAGTTACTTGTGTAAATGGAGTGAATTTCTTGGAGTGTGCATTTTGATATGGAAGCAAGCGATGAACCCGTTCAAAACATGACAAATTCAGGCGAAAAAGCCGCAAAAAAGAAGCGAAGCCAAGCCGACAAGGTTGGAAAACTCAAGTACCTGCTTGCCAAGGACAAGAAACTGGACCGAGACGTAGCCGAAATAAAACTCTTGCTTAAGGTTATCTTTGCTGGCCTGAAGGATACTTTGTATTTTGAGAAGTCACTTATCGAGGAAGCAGCCTGCCGAGATGAAGTTGACAAAGCCATTCTGCAGCTACTGTTTGAAGCAGGCGCTCATGGGCTGTTGCCTAAAGACATAGCCTCCAAATTGGCAGAATTCAATATTGTTCGGCATCAAGTGACCAGACGGATTGTTCGCATGAGTAAGCGGCTATCTAAGGAATTGGATTCAAAGGTTGTTGAGCGGCGGGGTTGGTGCTGGGCTATGACAAGCTTTGGCGTAGACGCCTACAAAGCATCAGAAAAGGACCTGCTAGCCGAAGGCGTTGCTTTACATAGTGCTTCTGAAGAGGAGACATAGCGCATGGCTTTAACTGAGCGGGAAAAGGCAATTTTACGTTTGAAAGCTGAGGGAGTATCGGATTATAAGATTGCCCGCAAGCTTAGGATGGAAACACCCAACGTAACTCGCTCTAGAAAGAACGCTCTCAAGAAGCTGGAACGTGCGAAAGCAGATTTAGACTTTGTTGCTAGACTCAAATCCCCGCGACCCGCTTTTCTTACTTCAAATGCATAACCAGTTTTTCTTACGGAAGTTTGGTCGTCCATAAATATCGTTTGATCATGTTTTATAGTGGGCACGAATACTTCGTACTCTATTACTTTTAGGAGTGAGTAACAATGAAAAGTATTGCTCTTGTAGCGCATGATAACAAGAAAAAAGATATTGTTGAATGGTGCGACTTCAACAAATGAACGCTTTTCAGATATGGTCTGTATGCAACAGGAACCACAGGAAAAAGAATACTCGAAAAAACCCTGTTAAATATAAATTTGCTAAGCAGTGGTCCTTACGGCGGTGATATGGAACTGGGAAGTATGATTTCTAATAGGAAACTGGATTGTTTAATATTTTTTGGGACCCTCGTGAGTCTCAGCCTCATGATGTCGATGTTAAAGCTATTCTTAGAATAGCGGTGCTATACAATACCCCGACAGCCTGTAACAGAGCAGCTGTCAACATGTTGATTTCCAGTATCATGTTTTAGGATTTACAGCGCTTATATTTCTTGGACCAGTTAGCCCGATCTTGTTTTAGATGAGATTTGAATCATTCAATAGTTGCCTCGTTAAAAAGGCAACTTTTTTATCGGTAATGCTGAGCCCTGTTTTCTGTGCCACCATTTCTAAAAAATCATCTACGATGGTTTGGGCGGCTTTCCCAATTTCTTCTAAAGCAACATTTTCCCCAGCGGATATGCCTTTGCAATTTTTGACTGCAAGCGGATTTAAACCCAGAAAAACCTCATTTGTTCTGCAATCAAAGTCGGTTATAATGAAGGGTTCTAGACTGCATATTGATGGTTTAATAGAATTAATCTTGCAGGTATTTTCTTTTGTGAAGAAGAAGCAGCTTCCGTCTTTTTTTTCTGCGAATGTTTCGGTTCTTTGGGTCCGATGGGTCTTGCATGAAGTTTTTGTATCCTGCATTTTGTATTCTTTTTTGTTCTTTGAAGTTAATATCTGGTGGTTGATTTCTGCAACATATTCCGCATTTTCTGCAGTGAAAGTCTGTGGAATTTGGAAAGATAACATTTTCGTATTGCATGCTAACCATAACCTATTTACTGTAACTCAAATGAAGTTAAGCTTTTCATTTCGGGTAATGACTAATCGTGAGATGATTGCAGTTCCAGAAGTGTGGCTATGGTTAGTGCAGTACCTTTTGGATGTTAACCCGAAATGTCAACTATGTTGTTTTATTCCTAAAAGCCAATCAACATTGAATTATATCCTTCAGCGTACTTTATGCATAAATAGCAAATGTTAAATTGTTTAACAAGTGCATGGAGGTTGTGATTTTTAAATTGTATGAGTATAAAGTGGTTTATTGGGAAGATGCTTCAGGAGAATTCTCTTTCGGAACATCCGTGAAATCAAGGTTTCAAAATGAAATAAATGAATTGTCCCAAGAAGGCTGGGTTGTAAAATTCTCCAATACAGCTGCATTACCTCAGACAAATACTGAAAGAAGAATTAGCGCTTATGCCTTACTTGAGAGAGAAAAAATTCCTGCGCCCTTTAGAGAACGCTCCAAAAATAGGTCATAGGCACCTTTTACTTGGGGGGGTTGGTCTTTACAACAAAATACCCAGTTCTTACAATGGAAGCTATAGAAGTTACATTAATTCATACGAGCGAATATTAGTTTACACACGTATAACGCCTTTGGACCATTCACTTGTTCTTTTTTAATTAATTCAGAAAAATACGCCTTCGTTAATTTTCTTACCCAAACTTCGTCACTTCCATATTTCAAGTGAAGCAACTCATGAATTAGTGAAGCTCTAGCTCTACTTCCTGCATACTCAACCAATAGATATTGTCCATATTCCTTCCTGAATTCATCGCAAAACCTCATAGGTTTTGGGTAAATACGAATTTTGCCCTTAAGGGTGTTACATTTTCCAGCAATAGTTAACCCATTTTTTCTTGGCGCAGGAAAAATTTCGATACGAATGCTGTCAATACTTTTTGGGGGAATTTTTTCTAATTTTAAAATATCGGATAGAAATTCTTGAAAGACACTTTTACTTAGCGCTTTGAGGGTAAAGCGGGAATATTTTAGATAGAATTTGCGATTAATAGACAAATTAAGGTTGTTATCGTCGGCATTAGCTATTGATATTTTGTTGGCGAGTACGTAACTTTGTTTCAACATTCTGCATCTATGTATATTTTATTATTGATTCGGTTTTAACAAGAAAAACGCTGTTTTTGTTTGCCTTAGATGCCTTGCGTGGAAATCCATATGGATCAGGTCTACGTTCTGTGCTGTGACTTGCAGAACATTGGATTCCAACAATCTGTTTATTTTGTGAGATCCAAACAATGCGTCCCATTCTAGTGCATTCGGGGCACTGCGCATAATCCCCTATTTGCACCATTTTGAATCACCTTTTTTATTGCGATTGCAATCTCCACAGATTGCTGTGCTGAAACCAAAAATGATTTTCGCAGATGGCCTAAATGCGGTACCTGTGATCTTTAATACTTCAATATTTTGTTTCAATTCTCTCTCTTCTAACGAAATTAAGAAAAGTTTACTTAGCTGAATTCCAAGCAAAAAGACTTTTCAGTAATATAACATGCACTACCAAGCTTATAAACAACTGAAGTTTAAGGAAGTTGTTTTCGGAAACGCTTGATATCGCTTTAGGAGTTTATACTCAAAAAGTAGGAGTGCATTGCAATAACCCGCCTATGGGTTTAGTAGTTTCTCAGGTATACAACAAAGGGGCTCCAAATAAGGATAGACGCATCGTCTGAACCTGGGAAGCGCCCTTAATCTGAAAAGTATTCCTTTGCTAATTCAATATGCCTTTCGATATCGGTCTTCTCGTAGGATAACATGGCAGTATGCGCTAAGCACCATGCATAATACTTCTTTAGAGAATCAAAGAGCTCCAACGCAAGCGCATCTTCCTGTGGGTGTTTCCACCATTTCCAGTAGGTTCCCGACATCGGTGTTTCTTTATTTGGCGCAAAAGATCGGACAGATTCATGTAATGCCACCCCGAATGGCGCAGCCTTTTTTTCAATTTGAAATGCCTGTGTTAATGGAGCTCCAAAAAATATTTGATTGACCTGTTTAGAGTTTTCTCGAAGTTCAGTAGCGCATGCTAATGTTTCCTTGCCTGTGATGACGGGCCCATACGCTAACCCGCTTCTGATCATAAATTTATGAAGCGCGACCGGTTCAAGTATGAATGTAATTGCAAGTGCTGAGTTAACTTTATTTAGAAAATTCAGGACAGACTTCTGTGAAGATGAACAGGCGTAAATTCCATCTATAACTGGAAATAACTCAATTGATGAATCATGCGCGTGCAAGGATGCTAAATGTAGTTTCATTAGGAAATGCGCTGACATGTTTAAGGAACGTAGCATTACACTTTGAGACCCCATTACGTCAACCCAGCCTACGTATTTGTGTGTTGCAGGCAACATTTTGTCATGAGCAAACAACGGTTGCTCACATTTACGTTGTTCAGCAATTGAAGGCACAACAGTAGGAGTGCTAATATTTTTGTAATTCATAAAATCACCTTGCCTCATTGTTTTCCGCTGTAATTAGGCTTTTCATTCAATCTATCTTTCTGCGAGGAAGTTGTCAGTAATATGAAAAAATAGGAAGCGCGCAGATACATTGGGATTACGCAAAAAGGAGCTCTTATGCACAAGGATAGTACGGGTGACAGGTGTTTCATTGACGATTAAAAGACAGCATGTGACCTTTATGTTGAACCATCCGATGAATACGTAATTCCTCAGGGCTGTGAAAAGCAGTATTACAAATTCGACACTTAAACAGTTGATCATTATACTCTAACATTTTAAAATTTCACTACTCCAACAATGATTTGATAATGCCCTAAGAAAACATTACCCCACTTATAAAGAAGGGCGTCTTGATTCTGCAAAATGAAAGTATCATTCACTCAGCAAGTCTGTTATTTATTCAGTGTTTATTTTCCACAGGTTAAGTGGACACTGATTCCAGCAGTAAGTGCTCGCTTTATACATGCAACCTTGACATTCTACTCTGTCAAAGCGTTTCTGACTGTGTTTACTCATATCAGCACCTAAAAAAGGAAAAGGAATTGTTATGCCGTTTCTTTCTTCTTGACGTTATTTGCATAGATTTTCTTGGTAGTTTTCTTTCTGTATTCACAATGAGGCCGTACTGATGATTTGCATCTTCGGCAGTTTTTAACTAGACCAACTCTTAGCATACACATGTCTATTTACCTCTCTATTGTTTTATGTTCAGAAAAGGATCAAATATTCAATCAGTCGATTCCAAGAGGATAAGAGAAACTCTTCGGTCAATAATACTGCTGTATCAGACTAATAAAGGTTGAAATCTCGGGATTTTTTTGATTAAAAAATTTTTTTCCGTTTTTTTCCCGAAAAACGGTTGTTTTAGTTTTTTTTCATGTTTTTAAGCCCAAAAATCCCTTTTCGAGTGCATACCCTAATATAGTTGATGAATCCATATATGTGCTGTTAGAATTCTTTAGGGGAAGAGTAAACCCAAAATTAAGCTGCTTTTTCTCGGGATTATTCTGATTATACGTGGTTAATGCCACACTGGACAACATAACATGGGTAAACGAAAAGTAACAAATGAAGGCAACATAGACAGTATGGTTCTACCTTCACCAAACGATGTTTTGGGCATAGCCGTAAAAATGCTGGGTTGCGACAGGATAATGGTTAAATGCCAAGATGGAAAAGAACGTCTCTGTAGAGTCAGAGGTAAACTGAAAAAGCGTGTCTGGATAAGAGAAGGTGACATAGTTTTGGTTTCACCATGGGATTTCCAGACTGAAACTAGAGGCGACATATTTTGGCGGTACAGAAAGAACCAATCGGATTGGCTTAGAAATCATAATTATCTGACAATGTAGAGGGGGACACGCTAAAATCAACGTTAAATGCACTGAGTGCGGAAATACATTCAAAAAAGATGACATGACACTTGGCGAAGTGGTTACCTGTCCAATCTGCGAAGCGCAATACAAAGTAGTGGTAACCACAGATGGCAAGCTACGGTTAGAAGATTTTGTCTTCGACGAAAGTGACCCTGGTGAACTCTAACAGCCCAAAGGTGAGTTAGAATATGAGTGAAAACAAAACCAACTTCATAATGGCTGTACGAGGATATAAAAGCATGAAAAAGCAGCAGAGCGCCAACTTTACAGATATAACAGCACTTGATACTTCTAACAACAAAGTATTACTGCGGATAATTGACCCGTTAACTAAAGAATACATCGGCATAAATGATGTCAAGAACATGGCGACTGCAATTAAACGTGACAATTATGCTTCTGCAATCTTGATAAGTAAACACTTCACCAACAACGCACTAGAAGAGATGAGCAAACAGAAAATTCAGTATGTCTCAGAAGACTACATGTTCCCAGTTGATATACAAGAACTGTACTTGGCAATAGTGAATTGTGCAAATATCCAATGCCAGAAAAAATGTGGTAAAGTATTGTTAGTTATAACTGAATGCGATGAAAAAGCTGCTTACCTCTGTAAAACAAAGACACTTGCAGTAGCTGCGAAACGCCACTTTGAAGAAGGAACTGTTGGTTTACTGAAAAACGACCTAAAGATGGTCTTGGCGATAACTCGATAAGCAATGTAAACTCGAATTTTTGGATGAAAAATATGTCTGAGCAAAAAAATGAGTGGCCAGAATCCGGCGACCTGGTTATGGTTACGATTAAAAACGTGATGGATTACGGAGTATACGTTAATCTTGATGAATACAACAAAAGAGGCTTTCTTCATATCTCAGAAATTTCCAGTGCCCGCATAAGGAACATCCGTGATTTTGTTAGAGAAAACCAAAAGATGGTTCTTAAAGTGCTACGGGTAGACCTTGAAAAAGGGCACATCGACTTATCGTTGAGGCGTGTCACGAAAAGGGAACGAATTGAAAAAGTCAAATCTTGGAAGAAAGACCGTAAAGGAGACACACTGCTGAATATAATGGCTGAACGGGCTGGTTTGCCAAGAGAAGATGTGTACCAGAAAGTCGGCGCTGTGCTAGAAGAGAAGTATGGTCTCTACGACGGTTTTGAGAAAGTTCTAAAAGAAGGTGCCTCTGTCTTAACACAGTTGAATGTTTCCGAGGAGTTAGCAAAGGTTGTACTTCAAGTTGCAGAGGACCGAATTCGAGTCAAGACAGTGACAGCCTGGGGCGTTTTAGAGGTATATTGCTCTCGCCCAAACGGAGTTAAATGCATCAAGACAGCATTTAGCGATGCCAAGGAAGCACACAAATCCAAAGACGCCCAAATTTATTTCTCAGTTATCGCAGCACCAAAATACCGCATTGAAGTTATAGCTGATAACTGGAAACGAGCCGAAGAAATCCTTAGCAGGGTAAGCGAAGGCGTAGTTGCTAACATACATGAAGTCGGCGGACAGGGCAAGTTTAAGCGAGAAAAATAATCGAGCCTTACTGAGGTGACAAGTTATGAAGTATAAAAGTTCTGTCAAAAGGGTAGAACGGTTAGGGGGCGGCAAAATCCGAGGAGTAATCATTGATGAAAACGCGGGCGAAATCGATTACTTAATTCACACATAATACTTAGAGCAGAGTCTTCGGCATATCCAAACGTTTATGTCAAAGCAAATCTCTAATCTCAAGCTAATTTGCCGCTATTTTTGTAGCCTAAAATTAACAGGACCAACACGTAATGTCTGAAAGACCCACAACCCAAATAAAATGTAGTGACTGCGGCAAAACCGCCACTGTTCCCTTTAAGCCTACGGCAGATAAACCCGTATACTGCAGAGAATGTTTAGCTAAGCATAGAATATCCAAAAATAGACCAATGAATCAAGCTGAAGCAAGGCGTTCAAGCCCTGATACCGAGAAACAAGCTTGGTCTAGGCGACGGAAACACTGGAGGTAAATACCTCTTGGTTAAAGCGTTTGAGTTTCAGTTATCTGATTTGCTTTATTAGACAGAACCAGTTACTAATGGTTAACGTTTTCTGTCAAGTAGACTCCAGAAAGCCAAGAATAAAAGGAAGTGATTTGAATTTGACACAGAAATCTAATGATGTAATCTTTGTTGGAAATAAACCGCCAATGAGCTATGTGCTTGCTATCATAACTGCCTTCTCAGGTAACCAAAATAAAGTTACCTTAAAAGCCCGCGGACAAGCAATAACAACAACTGTTGATGTTGCAGAAATAACGAGAAACCGCTTTATCAAAGACATCAAAGTGACAAACATAGCAATCGGTACTGTCGAGATGCCGCCAAGAGAGGGCGAAAACAGATCCAGAATGGTTTCTACAATAGAAATCAGTCTTAACAAAGAGTAATGTAAATACCATATAAGCGGAACACCTCTTTTTTTTACATTAACTGCTGTCCTCACCTGACTTGATTTGGGTCTCTGTGAATTCAATACCAAACAGATGTTGAACTTTGAATGGATCGCTGGGATTTGAACCCTCTGAATTTAGACCCCTGGTCCACCATAAATAATAGATGTTCTTTTTTCTAAAAGCTATACATGTCGAAATCGCATATGTACTCAAACTCTTCTGCTTGCGCGCGTCTTTAAGTTGTAATGGTCTCGATGTTATCGGGACATCAACAACTCTCTCCTAACTAGATATATTTGGGATTAGGTAAATTTCGTGTTTGTGATATTATCACGTTTAGGCTCTCAAGGCATTAATGCGTAGTTATCGTATTGTTGTTTGGCGATTTAGCTATGTCTGAACGTTTCCGCGAGCACGTTGCCTCTCTCTTGACCTTCAAGCTTCTTGAAGCCTTACCCGATAAGCCCCTGCGTATTCGGGGCGTAGCCATGTGCACAGGCATGAGCCGCAACCTAAACATCTACACTCCCGCAGAACTGGAAGCCTTCTCAAGCAAGCTCACTAACGCGCCAGTTTACATTGAGCATGTTTCTGTTCCTAACGCAGTCGGCAAGGTTACTAAAACCGATTGGGACGGACACAACCTATGGTACGAAGCTGAAATATACGATACTGAAACAGCCGAGAAAATCCGCAAAGGCTTAGTCCAGCACGTAAGCGTCGGAGCAGACTATGAAGCCATCGATTTAGTAGACGGCAAAGTTCCCCACGGCTTGCATAATGCGGAGCTCAGTTTGGTGGCTGTTCCAGGTATTCCCGAGACAAATGTGCAGGTTTTAGAAAAGCTAACTCAAACCGAGGGCAGGCTAACTGAAGCACAAAAAACCATCGAAGACTTACGCAAACAGGTTCCCGGTGGCGGCTTACTCAAGAACCCACCTAAGATGATAGCGGTCTTGGAAGCTGCTCAGATGGTTGAAGCTGTTTTGCCTTCGCCGATGGTTCAGCGAAGTTGGAGTCTTGGACCTCAACGCATGTGCCAAGAACTGCGCCGAGTAGTCCAACAGCTAGAGCAGAAAGCGGGAGGCAGCTAGCTATGTTTACGCTCACTTTTGTGGGGAAGAGTACCAAAGGACGAACTTTGGGAAATTCAAAGTTTAGAATTGATTTGATTTTGAATGGCCGATAAAACAGGCAAAACTTGGATGGCTGTTGGAGAAACCGACGACCCAAACGCAATCATAGAATCCTATGAAGCCGCAGCACCAATCACCAAAGGCGCACCCGTCTACCTAAGCGACGACGACGTGGTCTCACCCAGCCCAGGCGGAGACGAAGCCATAGGCATAGCAACCAAAACCGTAACCACAGGCGAAATGTGCCCCGTCCTAAAGCGTGGCAGAGTCAAAGTCACAGCCAATGGACCAATAACAAGGGGCAAAGGCGTATGCAGCGCAGCAGCAAACAAAGTCTCCCAACTCGTGGACCAAGCAGTCGACGAGAATGGTTCAGCAACCTACACGATATTCTACAACCGCAAACTCGGAACCGCCCTTGAATCCGCAACCATAGACGGCGACCTAATCTTCATAGACTTGGAGAAGTGACCAACTTGAAACCTAGACTTTTTGAAGCACTGATGGCAAAGCCAAGCGACCAGCGGGAAGTCTATGAGAAGATAAAGCAGAAAACTGAGCATCCGTTCCTGAAGCGTTATGTTCAAATGGGCATAAAGGAAGGTCTCTTTAGCGACATGACGGGTGCCCTTGGCAGAATGCACGATACCCTTGTGCAGGCAGCATACCCCGAGCTCATAGGCAGAAACATAATCACCGTAAGACCAACTTCTGAAACCATGGAGCGTTTTCCACTTGATTCTGACGCCGTTGCTTACCGCTACTCTGAAGGCTCCGTGACAAGGCTAAGCGGCAAAAAGAACACCCTCGTAGACATCTATACCAACGTGCTCTCTGAATCCTCGGAGGAGTGGACGCGGGAGTTTCTTGAAGATGCTACATGGAACGTCATGGACAGCATGGTGGAAAAAGTTGGCAGAGCGTTGGGCATACAAGAAACCGAGGACATAATTGCGCTGTATGGGGCAATTGACAACGGGGATTTGGCTGGCGGCGGCGTGATTGATGGCGGCAATGCCGTGCTTAGCTGGGCTGGTTTGCTCAAGTTGCATGATGCTGTTAGGGGCGAGAATTGGCGTCCCACGGTGTTAGCAGTTAGCGAGACGCAACTGCATCAGTTGCTTAATGATGACAAGTTTGTTCATGCACAGTATTTGCCAAGCAGTGAAACCGACATCGAACAGGGCAGCATAGGAAGCGTCCTTGGCATGCGGGTACAAGCCAGCACGTTAGTTCCTAACGGAATAGCCTACGCGATTGATACGCGAGTGGCGTCTGCAATGCTTCTGCGGCGAGACATAACCGTTGAGGATTGGGAAGACATCAAAACGGGCAAGTACGGCGTGCGTGCAACCACCCGATTTGGCGCAGGCATCTTACGCTCCACAGCAGTTTCCAAAATGACCAGCATCAAAACCACACTGACATAGGCGCAGTCAACAATGATGCAAACAAGTTTCCTCTTTTCTTTGGCTTAAAAACTTTGAGGCGATGGTTGCCATGAGTGGAGTTATTAGAAAAATTCGTGAAGTGCTCTCCTATGCGCCCGCTTCAGGCGTAGCATCACCAAACGGCAGAATATTCTTTGACACTTCATGCATTCCATTAGCGGAAGTTATGAAGCTCTATGACCGAGACCCAACCTGCAAAAGCAGCGTGGATTTGCTGGCAGCCTCCGCAGTTGGCATGGGCTTCTACACTACGGTTGATGAGAAATACGAGAAAGCTTCCCAAGCAAAAGCCGCCGTGGACAGGTTCTGTGAAGACGTTAATTTGGATGGACTTTTAAATGAAATGGCAAAGCCGCTGATTGGTTGCGGGAACGATTTTTGGCTCAAGCTCCAGCCTGAGAAATTAACTGATGTAATTCGTTTGCCCATTGATGCAGTTGAGCGAATTGGGCTAAGTAGCATTTCAGACTTGAAAATTCCGTATAAGGTTACAGGTTATCAGCTTAAAAGCACCTATCGAGGCAATGCAGGTGGAGAACTCAAAAGCGAAGCAGTCATCCACTGGCGCCTTAACAGTGATGTACCTTCTGGCTTTGGCATCGGCTTGCTGCAAGTTCTCCTGCACACCTTAACCGTTGACACTGACAAGCGCCCGTCCTACGCTTGGATGAAAGCTAAGATAGAGAAGATTTTGCCCAGCATATTCACCAAGTACGCTGGACCAGACGTTGTCGTGCAACTGGAAGGGCAGAAAGAAGACACAATCAAAAAGTACGAATCTGCAATTAAAAACCGCCCAGAGGAAGGCCAATGGCTGTTTAGCGGCGCTAAAAATGTAGGCGTCTACCCAGTCACCATTGACCCACGGGCACGCTTTGAGTATTATATCGACCACATGGTCAACCAATTCTATCTCGGCTGCGAGACGCCTCTGCCACGGCTGTTTAGCACTCCAGGCTTCACCGAGGCAAGCGCAAGGGCAGCCTTAGACCTACAAGACATGCTCGTTAAGCCCATCCAGCGTTATGTCAAGCGTCAAGTGGAGCGGGAAATTTTCGCGGTAGTTGTTGCCCAGTCTGGTTTTGATGCTGGTAAGGCTAAGGTTCGGTTGAATTTTGGCAGCCCCGAAACCCCTGAGCTAAACCCAGCCGACCTCATCAAAGCCGCTGAACTGGGGCTAATTCGAGCGGAAGAGTTCCGAAAGAATGCGGTCAAGTTTGGCTGGGAACTCTGGGATGCTAAACCCGCAAGCACACCAGAGCAGGCGGGTGTTCAAGGTAAGGAGGTAAAACAGAAATGAAGTTGTCAGACAAGCAGCAGGCGCTTTTGATGTTTGCCGCTTTCGTTCTGCCGCCAGTGGCTACTTGGATGGGGCTCGGCTATCCGACTGGAAACGTTGAGCTAGGCATTCTTGGCAGCTCGATGGTGGGCGGAATAATCGCAGGCATCAAAGAACTGCTCGGCGGCAAACCCCAAGAAAGCACAGGAGCTACATAAACGTGGGTAGCGTATCAGCGGAAGACATCAGAGACGCCCTCAACCTGAAGGATTCGGACATTTCTGATGCTAAAGTTCTAAAGATGATTAAGCGAGCAGAGGTCACTTTAGAGCTTGAACTCTCCGCTGATATCGACTACCAAAACTGCACCGACGCCCAAAAAGAAGCCATCACACTTTTGGCTTCCATTTACGCTGTTTGCTACTTGACTGGCGGTTCAGCCATCGGGTTAAACTTCAGTGTCGGCGACCTGTCAAGTTCCAACTCATCTTTGCCCGCCTTAGCGGTTTTGCAGACAGAATTCGAACGAGTTCTTTCCAGTCTCAAAGAAGTCTACGTGGGGAGCGCTTAGCCATGGCAACCGTACCTGAAACCTACTACCAATTCGTCATGGACTACGCACCCAACGTTTACGTTATCCCGCCAAACACACCTGACCCAGCATTCGGAAAAGGCGTCTTAGCAGCAAGTTTCGCCATCGACTTTCTCTATGAGGCGTATTCTGCCCCACAATTTGAGGACAGAAAAACAGACATCTACAACAAAATCGTAAGCCTATCCGATTGGGTTCTAACTCAGCAGTGCGGTGACCCAGCACGTAAGGCTTATGGTGGGTTCCAAAGCAGCGAAACCAGCACATACTACTACAGCGTGGACGCCTGCCGAGCTATTCCATCTCTGCTCCGAGCCTATGAACTCACAGAGGACAACAGATATTTGGATACCGCAAAGATAGGAGCAACTTTTCTCAAAACTATGCAGGACAAGCAGGCCTACGGCGGCTTCGCAAGAGCCGTAACGATTGGTGATGCATGGCTCCTGCAACTGGACGTTGAATGTCTCTATGGTCTAATTGGCTTGAAGATGCTCTCTGAAACCTACGACACACCAAACGCATCAGCCTATCAAAGCATCATGGAAAAGTCAACTGGTTTTCTGAGAGCGGGTTTTGAGAATCTTTGGCTGGATTTTGACCCATTAGACGGCAGATGGCACCGCGTCGGCTTAAGCGAGAACGAGGTCTACGATGACCCATTCGCCTACGCATTGCTGGGTTTGTATGCGGTTGAGGGCTGGAGTGTTAGCTGCCAAAAAGTCTACAACGCCCTAAACAACATCAGAGCGAACGCAAAGTACCCCGCCTATAACCCTGCGGTATGCTGGGCAGGCTACATAGATGTGCTCAGCAGGTACTCCGCATGCGACTACTACGATGCAGTCACAAGCGGGATTCTGTGGAGAATCCGCACCAACCATGACAAGCCAAGCCTAAAACTAAGCGTAGAAATCATCAGCAAACATGCTGAGGAATTCATGTTTTGGGGTGCCAAACACGCCGACTTTAGTTATGTGGAAAATAAGCAGGCGTTGGTTACGGTTTGCTGGCTAGCTCAACTCTTTCTGCATTATGAGGAACCAGTAACCCAGTTCACGCGGATTTTAAGAAGCAAGGGTGAAACGGTAACGCTTTATCCTGTTCGAGAAGCTGTCGCCACGGTGGATTATGGCGAGCCACTGGATTTGTTAGCGGTCGTTTCTTTGCTTAAGGCTGAGCAGGTGATGTTGGAGGCGGGTTATTACCTCAACGACTACTTGGCGTTTTACACATTCCTTCCTGTCCGAGTGCATGACAAGGTTAGGCGTCAAGGCGAAGATTACGAAATCCAAACCGTAACGCCCTTCACGTTTGCAAACCAGCGCTTCTACTTCAAAAGTACAGCAAGGAGGCTAATCGCAGGTTGAGCGAAGCGGAGAACCCAGTAATAACAATTCTGCGCCTAATCGAATCTCGGCTAAGAGTAGTCAAAGATGACGGCGGCTTAGCCAATGTGATCTGCTCTCAGGCAAACTATGACCGGGAACTCCTCAAAGACTACGACGCCCAAATCACAGTTTCCAAAACCAGCGACCCATGCCAACAGCAAAAACATACTTTAGACGGAAAGCTAAGACGGCGCATTTACTCTCTTCGAGCAACTATAACAACCACGGACAAGCCCGCTTCAAACGCCGACACGGGCAAGGTCATGCGGGATAAAGTCCTTGAGCAACTTTTGTTAATTATCCCAGAAAACCGCAACCTACCCTACAGAACCACCTACAACTTTTACCCGCTAGACGCAAGTTCTGTAACTCATAAAGCGTATGATGTAGCAGCCACAAGCGAACTGGAACCCTCTAATTCTTCATGGGCAAAGTTGCCAAGTGTGGAATACGCGAACCTCTGGGGCAGTGACGACGTTAAGCATTCTAAAAGCGTAAACGGCAACGGCGAATACCCATTTATGCTTTTCCGCTTCAAAATCGGCTCAAAAGCAGGGGAAATCCGCAATGAAGCCAGAAAACAATGTTTAAAGCGTGTAGTTTTGGCGTTTGAAGGCTTTGGGACTGCACCACTAGGAAACGGTGTAACCTTCAAGATTTGGGATAATGCGGCTGGTGCTTGGAGCAATCCGATAACTGGTTCTGAAGGCGCAGATGAGACCCTAACCCTCACATTAACCTCTGACCTTACAAACTACGTCAACAGCGACGGCTTTCTCTACCTGTTAGCAAGAACAACCCACCCGTCAGACGGCGTTTCCCTAGCCGTTTTGTACTGCGATTTTGTCCAAGCAACCGTTGACGTGCGAGGCATCACGTTTTGCGATGTTCACAGTTACAGAGACGTTGACGTGGTCGATGTCAAGCCTTTCCTGTTCAAAGAAGAAATCCAAATCGTGGCATGGCTCTTCGAGTCAGTCGCCATTTCATAGTCACAGGTGAAAAAACAAGATGGTTGACACATACCATAGCGACCAAGAAAAGTTCTACTATGTTACCGAAGGCTCTTTTGGCGTGGTTCCAGCTAGCCCAGCGATGCTTGGGCACTCCTGTAGCAACCTTGACCCAGACATAAACCCAAACAACATCAAAGTAGCAGGCTCAGGCTCAGTTGACGTGGTCTCCCTAAAACGTGGACTAAGACAACCACTGCTAAAACTCAAGTACCCAATCCCATCCGACGCACCCATCAACCTCTTACAGTACGTCAAACAAGAACTCAACGCTAGTCTTTCTTTGCAGGTGCTCTACTACAAAGACATCTTTGTCACAGCCACGGACATCATAAGCTTGCTCTACAAGGGCGCACGCTTCAACAAAGCCACCCTTACATGCGACATAGACGGCATTTTGGAGTGCGAAGCAGAATTTCCAAGCCAAGACGTTGAGGTTACAACTGCCAAGATTGCAAACGCAAACTACACCGAGTATACAGGCGCAGTCTCAGGTAGCGAGAGCTACGTGAAAATCGGCGGGGTAGCTTGTGAGCGGATTACTTCTTGGAAACTGCAAATCGATAACTCATGCAAAGCTGTCCCTGTCATACGGTCAACAAACGGGCACTTAGCCAAGTACCTAACGTGGGGCAAGCGGCTTCTGACTGGGGAGTTGACTTTTGAGTTTGAGAGCAAACAGGAAGCCGACGAAATCCTAGCCGACACTGAACAAACCAGCTTAGAATTCGGTCTTGGCGGTGCTAACAAGGTTAGTGTTGAGCATACCAAATGGGATGATTTTTCGTTGAGCGGCAAAGCTGAGGACCTAATCTATGCCAAGGTTACTTTCACGGCTAGAGGACCGCTCAGCATCTTATAGTCACGGAGGAAACAAAAGTTGAAAACCGAAAAATTGGAGATTGATGGGCGCTTCGGCGAAGAATACCAGGGCACCTACAGCTTTGCGGAGATAACATGGGCTAAGCGAAACCGCATAATCCAAAAACACACCAAATACAACAAGCTATCTGGCGACGTGGAGAGCAGCGACTTCATCGCCATCCAAGCAGAAACCATAATGGCAAGCATGCACGGGCAGCCCCAAAACCACCCCATAACCTTAGAGAAGCTGCTGAGCGAAGAAGACGGAATCCCCATTGAGCTTGGGGAGCTGTTCTCTAAAGTTGCCAATAAGCTGAATGGGTTGGCGCGTGAGGATTTGCGTTTTTTACTAGAGCAGTTAGACGAGGAAAGCCGCACAGCTCTCTTGTCGAGTTTCGGCTATGTCAAACCTTCGGCTGGACCCCGACCCAACTTGCCAAGCAGCCAGCCCGAACAGTGCAGGAGTTCTGCCACATCCTAAACGTGATGGACGAAATGGCAGAGGAAGAAAAGAAAAAAGCGGAGCGTGAAGCAAAACGGCACTAGAAGTAACCTGCGACATCGACGGCGTGGAAGAATTCAAAGCTGCCATGCAAAGGTTTGATTCGGGCATGCAGCGTGAGGTCCACAGTTTTTTGGCTAGCTGGGCTGCTGATGTCAAGGCTCAAGCGGTTAAGAATGCGCCGATGGTTACGGGTTATCTTCGAAGCACAATCTATGCCAAAATCAGGGAATGGGTCGCTGAAATCGGTGCAGATGCGACTTATGCCCTTTTTGTTGAGCTTGGCACCAAGTACATGCAGGCACAGCCCTATCTTTACCCAGCAATCCAGCAGTACCTCCCAGAACTGGAAGCCGTCGTAGTCTCAGCGATTGAACAGGCTAAAGCGGAGGCGGGGCTGTGAGCTTTCGAGAAATAGCCGTCACCATAAGAGCCGTGAACCGCGCTAGCAACGAGTTTTCAAAAATACAGACAGACGCAGAAACGCTGGCGACACGGGTTAAGAGTTTGGGTTCCACTCTTGCGGGTTTGGGCGCTGCAGGCACAGCCATAGGCTACGTTGCTAACCAGTTTGGTTTGCTCAATGATTCTGAGATGAAGGTTTTCAACTCTGCCATGATGGTTGTCTCAGTGATGGGGTTGTTTTTGCGCACCAGCACCGGCTTAGTCGTGGCTCAGAAGGTGTATTCGGCTGCTTGCTGGGTAGCAACGGCGGCGCAAAACGCCCTAAACATTAGTTATGGCACTTTTCTTGCTCTTACGGGAGTGGGGATTGCGGTTATTGTTGCGGCTGCTGCCGCCATGGCATACTTTGCCAGCAGCATGAACACTGCCACGGCTAGCGTGCAGAACTTCAACACTGCCACAGCTGAGACGCCTACACATACGCGCAGCATTCAAAGGGCGGGAGAATCAGCCGTCACTTCGAGGTCGGGGAGTGGCGGTTCTTCGGAGGCTTCTTTTTATCGGAGGGGTGTTGAGCAATGAGCGTTAGTCCACCTGCTTTGACTATTGCTCTGGGTTCTGTTGGCATTCCTCAAGTGGACGTTATAGAAGCGCTGGTGCATTTGGGCGCCACTAAAGAGGTTAGCAGTTGGGAGCTTCACCTACAGAATTGGAACAGTAAATACAGCCCAAATGGACTCTACCCGCTTAATGTGGGGCAGGATGGCTACATTTGCATTGGACGAGGCGCTAGTGTTCCTCAGCTCATAACCACTCGGACGGAGAGTGTAAAGTTTCAGTCAAGCCCAACCGAAAATTATGTCATAGTGGCTGGGCGATGCTGGGGCGAGAAACTCTTTAGGCAAACGGTAACCAAAGATTACTCAGGGTTCAAGGGCGAGGACATTGTCAAGAACCTCTTGGACTACTATTCAGGGCTAAGCCATGTCCGAGTTAGCACAGAGCTTGTTGAAAACACCGACACCACCTTCACCGACCTCAAGGTACAGGACACCCAAGTCTGGGACTTGCTCCAAAAAATCGCCTCCGAAAGCGACAAAGCAGGCGTCATCGGCTACGATTTCCGCACTATGCCTGACGCCAAATTCGAGTTTTTCCCCAGAGGCACCAAAACAAGCCCCGTCAGCCTCACCGATAAGATAGAAGCTTACGAGTACTGGAAAGAAATCATAGCCATCAGAAACAAAATCTCCATCTACGGCGCACAAGACAAAAGCGCACCCTTAAACAAGGTTGCCTGGACACAAAGCCTGACGCCCACAGATGGCTCTTGGACTGCCACCGCGGGACAAGTGAGCCTTGAAACCGCCATGGGCAGCCCCTACAGCATCAAACTGTACGTCCAAAACAATTACTTTGGCGGGGCGCTGTTCCAACTCAACGGCGTGGTTAACGCTGATTTGTATCCTGAGTTTCATTTTGCCATCCAAAAACAAACCTATTTCGAGGCTGGCTCAGCACTTGTTCTCTGGGATAACTCCAGCCGCTCAGCTAGCCGCCAGTTCACTTTTCAAGCGGTAAGCACCGCGGGCGCTGACCAGTGGACAAGTGAAACCTTCAAAGTGGGCTCTGTTAACGCGGTTGATTGGAGCGTGCAATCAGGGTTTGATTGGTCACAAATCAAAAACGTGGCCTTCTACTGCTATCCTGTTCAGGTTACGGGTTCGGGCAGCTTTTGGATTGACAAGTTCTACTTTGGAGGCCTACGTTACAGTAGTGTTCAACAGGATGCAGCTAGCCAAGCAGCCTACGGGCTAAGGGAGTACGTGGATATTGATGAGGAGCTTTGGAGCGACACCGAATGCCTGCTCAGAGCACGGGCAATTTTGGCTAGCATGAAAGACCCCTCAGAGTACATCACGCTCAAGAGCACAGTCATTGATTATGGGAATTCTCCGCTTTTCCCAGCCGACGCCGTGGCTGTTTCTTTGCCAAACGAGAACATCAACGGCAGCTTCCGAATCTTAAGCGCCGAATACCACGTCAAAGCCGAAACAGGCGAACTGGAAATCACTTTGGAACTTGGACGCGAGAAGGCACTGCTGGCGGATTATGTGTATGCTTTGCGGTCTAAAGTGGACCGCGTTAACAGGTACAAGGTTGCGAGGTTATAACAAATGAAAAGTAGCTTGAAAAAAACCATTGAAAGTCTGAGTCCCGGAGACCTTATTTGCGTTAGCTGGTGCGATGCAAGCGTTGGCAAAAGCAGCGGCTCAGGTATGGCTATTGATGTGCCCGTGAAAAGCTGGGGCATCTACGTTGGGCTTATCGGTGACAAGGTCAAACACATTGTTTTGGCTCAGAACAGTTTCCGCTACTCTGATGGGCTTTTCGATTTGGATTATACGGCGGTTCCGCTGGGGTGGGCGGTTGACGTGTCGGTGCTGGTTAAGGAGCATATTCCCAAAGAAGCCGCCGTCAAGCTGGTTAACAGTTTTATGATGGGTGGGCATCGGGCGCTTAATCGCCCTCGGACGTTTCAGCGTAGGATGTTTCAGCAGAGGTTGAGTGTGGATGGCAGACCCGATTAAGCGTGCATTGACTAGACGGCGCATGGAGCGCGGGCACTGGATTGAAGAAGAGCCTAACGGTAAGCTGGTGCTGGGCGTCAAATTCGCCATAGCCATGACCGCTTTTATGTCCGCTTTGGAACTTGCACATCTGGCGTTTTTGCATACTTGGAACGCTGAAATCTTCGCGTCCATCACTGGGCTAAGCGGCACGGTTATTGGTTTGTTTGTGGGGCAGAAAACATGACCAAAGGCAAACCCTGGCCAGCAGATGACGAAAAGAAACTCAAAGACTGGTACACAATGGGAACCACGGACTTTAGAGTTTTAGCCTTCAGTTTTGACGGGCGATACACTGAAGAAGCCATACGCCAAAAGCTGATAAAATTCGGTTTACTGAAAGAACAACAACAGCAGAAAAATTCCAATTGTTGTTGTTCTACCCAACTTGAACTGCCCGAGGAACTGCCCAGCATCGAAGAGACTCTAAAGATGTTGGCTGCCGCGTTGGAGGCGCTAAAGACGCCTGGATTGGATAAAGCTGAGGTTTTGCGGCTGCGCGGCATAATCGCAGGCGCTAAAGTGTACCAAGAACGTTTTGCAGAGTATGTTCACTATCGGGAACTGGAAGAGGAATTAATGGAGGCTCGAAAAAAGATTGCGGAACTTATCAAAAAGTCCCAGAGCAATGCACAAAAATAGACTCTTCGACGAATGGGAAGGACTTCGCCAAGATATGGCTGCTGTTGAAGAGTTAGGCGAGCGCAAAGTCCAAAGCCTGCAAGGTGATGTTAAGAGTTTTTTTGAGCAAATCTTTGGCTTTTCGCCCTACCAGTATCAGATAGAGCTTGCGGAGTTGTTTGAGAAGAACCAGTTTTTGGCGGTGCGTTGGCCAAGGCAGACAGGCAAGAGCTTTTCGGTTTCAGCCTTGCTCTTAAAGTATGCTTGGGAACATCCGAATAGCTACATTGCGATTGTTGGGCCAAGCTGGCGCCAAACCAAACTAAACATCAGGCGGATGGGCGGTTTCTGTCGCAAGCTTCCGCAGCGGGGATTGCATGTTCAAAAAACCCGCATATCGCTGCCAAACGACAGCATAATTGAAGCCTTCCCAAACAACCCCGACACCATCAGAGGTCCAACGTTCTCGATAATTTGGTGGGAAGAATGCAACTTCACACCCAACGACGAGGACCTGTACGATGCTATCCTATTTACGCTGGGAACAACCAACGGCAAACTAATTGCAACTAGCACGCCGTTTAGTACAGATTCGCTGTTTTGGAAAATGTGCAACCATAAAGACTACGCAGACTTTGCCAGACACCACTTCACATGGGACAAAGCGATTGAACCAAATGGTCCGCTTAAGCCTGCAATTATTGAAAAAATTAAGCGACAATTTGGCGATGACCCTGCCCGTTGGCGTCGGGACATGGAGGCAGAATGGGCAGAAGACGAGGACGTTTGGCTTGCTCAAAGCTTAATCGTTGCCTGCGTAGGCACGGTCAAGAACTGTGGCGCAGACTTGCAAGAATACAACCCTGAAGCTGAATGCGAGGGAGACTTTTTTGCTGGGCTTGATTTGGCGCAAACCCGCGACTACTGTGTCCTATCGGTGGTTGAAAGGCTAAACGATAAGCTGTTCCTTCGGCACCTGAAGATTTTCCAGCAACCCACTCTATACGCTCAGGTTTTGGGTTATCTGAAGGCGCTGCAGGACAGGTGGGGCGGATTCCAAAAAATCAGGGTTGACTTCACAAGAGAAGGACCATCCATCATTGCGGACATGGAAACTGCTGGAATAGAGAACGCTGAGGGCGTAAACTTTAGCGTGTCACGAAAGAGCGAGATGGCTAGCCTGCTTAAGCAGCGCATGATGAATAAGCAGTTTTTCTATCCGCTTCTAAATTGGGAGCGTCCCTATCGTGGCGATATTTGCAGTGAGCTAAACGTGGAACGCTATGATTTGCGCAAGGATGGAGCCATCGGGTACTCGCATCCAAACGGTACCCATGATGATGTCTTTTGGAGCATGGCCCTAGCTGTATTTGCGACTGTGCAGATGGAACCAGAACCATTCTTAACAGTAATTCCAAGGTGACCGAGAAATGACCAGACGAAGAAATGAACCCTTCCGCATAACCCAGTTCCGAAGAATCTACAACCGAGAAGAAGGCAAATTCACCTTCAACATCAGCTACGAAACCCACACCAAAATAACTCCCAGAAGTTTAGTTGTGGCTGAAGCCTTCGGGTTAGGCATTGATGAAGCACAGAAATTTAAGGTTTTAGACGCGGAACTGAAGATTGGATCTACAGACATAGTTTACATTACGGGCGATAGTGGCAGCGGCAAAAGCGTTTTGCTACGAGCAATCAGAGCAGACCTGGGCGAGGAAGCGATTGATTTGTCAGAGGTTGCGGTGGACCCAGACAAGTCGTTGATTGAAACAGTCGGCGCCACCGTCGAAGAAGGTTTAGAATTGCTAAGCAAAGTCGGGTTAAACGATGCCTTCCTTTTCCTGCGTACCTACAGCCAGCTCAGCGATGGACAGAAATACCGTTACAGAATCGCCAAGCTTATCGAGAGTGGCAAGCAGTGGTGGCTCATGGATGAATTTGCCGCTTGCCTAGACCGAGACACAGCCAAAATTATTGCCTATAATCTGCAAAAGATTGCGCGGCAACAGGAAAAAGCAGTAATTACAGCAACAACACATAGCGACCTGCAAGAAGACCTCAAACCCAGCGTGCTTGTGCGCAAACGGTTTGGAGAAGAAATTCAAATCAACTACTTCCCAAACGAACCAGCCGCTGAGTGCAGTCTAATCCAAGAAATGTTGGTTGAAGAAGGTACAAGAAAAGACTGGCAAAAACTCAGCAGTTTCCATTACCGAGGACACAAGTTTGCAGTTGCCAGAAAAATCTATCGCTTAATGAGAAAAGATGAGCTCTGTGGAGTCATAGTTTACAGCTATCCTCCGCCAGCTTGTTATGGAAGGCGCTTAGTCCTGCCAAGACTGGCTATCCACGAGCTGAACAAGCAACTAAGCATAATCAACCGAATCGTTGTCCACCCAAAATACCGAACTATAGGGTTAGGCGTCAAGCTTATTCGTGAGACTCTACCGCTGGTTGGCACTAAATACATTGAGATGATTGCTGTCATGGCGAAGTATTCTCCTTTCGCAGAGAAGGCAGGCATGCAGAAAGTAGCTCAACAGCAATCCGTGGAAAGTGTCTCGGTTGTTTACAGAGCACTTTTGGATTTAGGGTTTGATGTACAACTTTTGGGTAGTGAACGATATGTTCAGGCTAAGCTTGAGAGCTTATGTGCTGATCAAGTTAGGCAACTCAAAGAAGCCTTCATAAAAAATAAGCACCCTAGATTCAAAAAAGAATTTGCCGCTAGCCGACACCAACCATTTGGCAGGACACCTGATTATATTGCATGTATCTTAAACGCTGATTCTATGAAGTTAACGAAATTGATTAAGCTTGTCGGAATGTTACAGCAAACAAAAATCTATCTCTTCTGGTCCAATGATTAGGTTAGCTATTGGAAACGTGTTTGGCTATTGAACGTCCACTTTAAGTTGATTAAGGGTTTAAACTGATTAGTGAAATAAAGGAACGAACTTATTTTTTGCTGCTCAAAGCACCTAATAGTAAAGCAAGGAGTCCGAGCCCAACAACTGCACCTACAGCTGAGGAGGAGGCGTTCCCTTGAATATAATTGATTCCCTTCATGATTTTTTGAAGGAGTATTTCTGGTTGGTCGTACTTTGAAAAAGGAATCCATTCGTAGTTACTTTGAACCGTGACACTCTCTTCTTTTAGAAGAATCATTGGTTTGTTGATTTGTTTAGCGTAGTTAGTTTCAAACAAGACCCATTGAGAGTTAATGCCATCTTCAGTCAATAATGCGATGAAGATATTGCAGTCTCGGATCAAGCCTTCAAATTTTTGTTTAAGTTCCGCGCCAGGTGTCTGTTTGTCTTCTCCTATTATCACGGTAATGCCGTAATTGTCTAATTGATTCTCGAGCTGCCGAACTATACTTAGGTCCCTTGTACTATGGCTTAAGAAAATTCGCGTATTCTTTACCGGTTCTTTTACATGAAAAACCATTGGTTCAGTCCATTGTGTTTGTAATGGCTGATAATCGCTCGCTGGAAGGTACTGGGCTTCAACACCGAAGGTAAAACTGTATTCGCCTAAGGCAATATTTTCGGGGACAGAGATTAGAATACTGAGATTACGTTTTTGACCAGATTTTACGAGGTCTTTGACGTTTTGTGCAACCCAGGTGTCCTTAGGCATCCATTCAGCCCAAATACCAGCTTTGTAAAGGTACATATCCTTGTCAGAGTTATTTTCGAATTGAAAAGACACCGAAATGGATTGTTTTGGCATTGCTCGGGGTTCAGTTGGGCTTATGCTTTTTATGTTCCATTCTGCCTTTTTTGTCTGTACCAAGTGTGCCTTAATTTCTTGGTTAACTTTGTAAACTGTAGATTTCTTGAAACCTTCCTCAATTAGTTGGGCAGGCGTATAACCCTGTAATAGACGACGGGAAATATCATCTTCTAAAGTCAAGTTCTATGTCCCTCAACACTTGCTATGCAGGTTTATGCTAATAAGCCTTGTGGACAATGTTGTGGAGTCTACTAAAATGTCCAATCGAATTGGTCGTTGCTTGTGCCCACTACAACATCAAAATGGTAAACATAGGATTCCGGTATATACTCGCAAACATAAGCCCACCTTTTTTGGGGAAAAGATGGCATTGTATAGGTTCGATATTTATTGCTGACAGAAAACCATCAACTATGTAACGTCAAAGTTAGTGTTAATTAAGCTAGTGAATTTTTAACTTTCTTCACAAATTTGAAAAAACAAAAAAACTATTATTTGTGGTACGGTGAATTGATGGTATAATAAAACTAGTGCATGAATGCTCAAGAGGGGGAAATAATGTCTAGCGGCTGGTATGTTACGGCTATCAACATAACTAAATGGGTTGAGAATAATCCAAGAGAGGCACAGGAAATTCTTCCATTATTAATTAAAAGGTTAATTTTTGCAAGCGTAAATGCTTCGCTAATTCGTTTTCCATCTGGCGATAGCATTGTGTTACCTGGATGGGATGGTATACTCAAAACTGACAAAGGAAATGCCTTCATACCAACAGGCGACTCTGCATGGGAAGTTAGTACTGAAAAAACTGTGAATACAAAGGCAGATAGTGATTACCTTAAAAGAACTCAAAATCCCGGTGCAGTTGACAAAAAGAATGCAACATTTGTTTTTGTGACAAGCCAACAATGGAGTGAACTCGCCAATTGGGTATCTGAAAAGAAAACAGAAGGGCAATGGGCCGATGTAAAAGCCCTATCTGCTGAAGAATTAGCAGACTGGCTTTCGCAGTGTCCTGCCGTACATCGATGGTTTGCTAGATTGATCGGAAATAGACCAGAAGGTGCATGGGATGCTGAACAAGCGTGGGATGGTTGGTCTTTAGCAACAAAACCTCAATGTAATACGAACATAGTCATAGCGGGTAGAAACGATCAATCCGATGAACTGTCAAACGTTATGGCTCAATCCCCGGAAATTATAGAAGTCTCAGCTGAAAACAAGGATGAAGCCTGTTCCTTTATTCTCGCAAGTGTTATAACACATCCGTTGCTCTTACCTCGCTTGTTGGTTGTTAGAGATCAGAAAGAATGGGATTTTCTTATTCAAAGTGATCATTCACTGATTTTGATACCTCTCTTTGATCCTTTACCCACACTTGGTCAGGCAATCAAAAATGGACACTGGGTACTCCTTCCAACCTTAGCCCAATTTAATAGAAAGGCAAAATTGGCTCTTAAAAAACCCAGTAAAGATCAACGGTTAAAAGCTCTCGTTGAGATGGGTATACCTGATGAAGACGCAGAAGACATTGCAAATGACAACAAATATAGGTTGCATATAATCCGTAGACATTATTTACTTGCTCAGGCAGGTCAGCAAAATCCAGAATGGGCTGATTCCGGAAATGCAGAACCATTGATTGCAGCACTGTTAGCTGGCTCATGGCTATCTGACAATCCTAATGACCGCGAAAAGTTAGCCTATTTAGCCGACATTTCATATGACAAGTTAGAACAAACTTTGAACAAATGGTTAATTACAGGCGATTTTCCGGTAGAGCGTCTTGGCAATAAATGGCAAGTAGTATCTGCTATTGATTCTTGGCAATTTTTAAAGCCCTTTGTAACCGAATCAATTTTAGACAGATTCGGCAAAGTAGCGGTTGAAGTTCTCAGTGAAAACGACCCCCGCTTAGAACTACCGCCCGAGGAACGATGGCTTGCAGCAATACATAAGAAAGTTACAAAGTATTCGGCGGACTTCCGTCATGGGCTATCTGAAGGATTGGCTATTCTTGGTAGTTTTGGAGACCGGGACTGCAAAAACTTAACAACAGATTCGATTCAAGCAATGGTGTCTTACTGGTTAATGCAGCTTTTAAATGATAAAATGTCTGAAAAACAGTGGGGCTCCCTTGCACCAGAATTGGACTTACTAGCTGAAGCTTCTCCAGAAGTATTTTTAGCAACAGTCGAGAGCAGCCTAAATAGTCAAAGTCCACCCGTCTTGTCCTTATTTGTTGACGAAGGTACCATGGGTTCCTGCCCGCATCTGGGATTGTTAAGAGGGCTTGAGTATATTGCTTGGGATTTAAATTATACAAGTCGTGTTGCATCTATTTTAGCCAAACTATCGCTACGTGATCCAGGCGGAAAATGGGCAAACCGTCCATATAGTACACTAAAAGAAATCTTTAGGGGTTGGTTACCTCAAACAAAGGCGCCCCTTGATAAACGACTTGAAATTCTTGATTCTTTAATTACTTATAATTCAACTTTAGGCTGGAAGTTATTGCTTGATCTTCTTCCCGGAGACCATGAAACTTCAACCCCCATAGGGATACCTCACTTTAGAGGTTGGGCAAAAGGATGGAAAAAGGGCGTAAGCACCTCAGAATACCGACAGCATATATGTGCTATTTCCGAACGTGTCCTTAATCAAATTAACAAAGACCCAGAAAAAGCTTGGTTAAGTGTGAACGAAATTTTAACGCTTCCACAACCGTACTTGAGTCAAGCAATTGATCAACTAGACAAAGATGCGAGTGCCCTCAGTAGCCACACTAAGCTTGTGCTGTATAATGAGGTGCTGAAAATAATTTCTCATCATACTCAATTCTCTAGCGCTGAATGGGCTTTACCTAAGGAATGTATCGAAAAACTTTCAACTATTCACCAAAAGTTAGTTCCAGAAGACTTAGTAGACAGATACACGATTTTGTTTGACAATTACTTTGCGCCTATCACAAATTCAGTCCCATATACAGAACACGAGGAAAATGAGCGAAGAGGAGAAAACGCTCGCTCGACGGCTTTAGAGGAAATTTGGAACAAGGAAGGGCTATCTGGAATCGAGCGGTTGGTTGATAGCGTTCAATTCCCAGGGATAGTCGGTAACTCATTAAGTGCAGCTTCGTTTAGCGCTACTATTGATCAAAGTATGCTACGTTGGCTAGAGAGTACAAATAGGAAACACCAGCTAGCAGTAAATTCTTATATACGTGCAAAGGCCTTTAAGGCAAAAACCGAATGGTTAGATAATATTTACAACAAGTAGTCCCCTTCTTGGTCAGAACCGGTTTGGGTGAATTTCTGTTTAGGGTTACCGTTCAATAAGACCCTTTTTGACTTCTTGGAGAAATTCAAAGAACCAATAAAAAGTCAATACTGGAAAAATGTGCAAATGTGTTACTTAACAAAAGAGGACGCACATTATGCCCAATGGGTTTTAGAAATGTTGCTAGCTAACAACAGACCATTTGCTGCTTTCGATGCTGCCGCAAATTACTTGCAGACTATCGCAAAAGACGCTGAAATCAGCAATGAGTTATTACTGAAAATACTAGAACAAACAATGGTTAACCCGGAAGATATCAAGACAGTTCGGCAGGACATGCTAAGCTATGACTTTGGTTTAATTCTAAAAAGAATCTCGGCTGACGAGAAAATAGATCAGGGTCGAATAGCTAGAATTGAATGGTTTTATATGCCCTTTTTCGGAAATGGAGAGATACATCCGAAGATACTCACTAGCGAAATCTTGAAGAATCCTGAGTTTATAGTAGAGCTTATTTGTTTTATGTTTAAGGCAGATCCTCCAATTAATAACGAATTTTCAGGTATTCCTGCCGCTGTATTAAAGAATAGAGCACTTAATGCCAATCGTTTAGTAGGTTTAATTAATTCAGTACCAGGACAAAAAAGTCTTTCAGAAGTAGACGTTAACGCGTTGGATTCTTGGGTTAAACAAGTGAGGGAACTGTGTGCCCAGAAGAATCGAAAGGAAATTGGCGATGAAGTAATAGGGCAGATACTTTCGCATTCACCAATTGGAAAAGATTCTATATGGCCACATGAAGCAGTCAGGGACGTAATTGAGCGGTATTGCAGTCACGACATCGAAAGAGGGTTAGAGGTTGGTAGATTCAACCAACGAGGCGTTATTACCAAATCCTTAACCGAAGGTGGCGAACAAGAGCGAAAGATAGCAGCCAATTATGAAAGTCAAGCTGAGCTGATACGCTTCAAGTTTCCGAGAACGGTTAGTATGCTTAAGCGAATGGCTGATACTTACAAGCGAGACGCAATACGTGCGGATAGAGACAAAGAGCTAATGTAATTTAGTGTTCACTACTGTTGGCGTTACCATGGCTGTCTATTAATTCTTAGTTACTCATATGAATAAGTTAGAAAAAAGAATCGCTCGCAAAATCGGCTACACTATCTCTTTTAGTACTCGTGTTATTTCTTGGCTGTCAATCCCCAATATGCCTGCGACTTTGCCGATGTCTTCAGTAGAGAAGTTCCGCACTGTTTTTCCCACCTTCTCTTTGGGTGTTATGGCGAAGAGTTGTTCTTTGAGCTTGGACAATTTAGTGTCTGAGTGCCATATGAGGGCGTAGATGTCTGCTATGTCTTTGAGTAGTTTGTGTTCTTTGTCTCTTCTTGGGGCAGAGTTGATTTTCATCGCCAGCATCACATGCGGCTCTGGAATTAAGACGTTTTTTCCAAAAAGTGGTTGGGTTCTGTGCATTTTTTCTTGGAAAACCAGCGATAAGAGAGGCTCATCTATCGGTACAAAGCCGAGCAGGTTTTTTATTTCTGGATGGATGCAGTCAACGATTGGGTCTATGTATAACTGGAATATTTGGTACAACGGAAGCTTGGCTGATTCTTCTGGCGTTAGCTCTTTTCCTGTGTCTATGTCAAAATCTTTGACAAGTCTGAAGCTCACTGAGTTAAAGCCCATGCTTTCAGCCACTTTAATTGTGGTGGCAAACTCCGAGTTTTTCAGTTGCTCTTGGTTCCAGTCCATGTTTATGTGAAAGCCAAGGTCAATGTCTCGTGAGCCAATATAGGTTCTTCCCGTGGCTTTTTGGAAGTTTTGATTTACCAGATAGTAAACTGCCCAGCCGCCGAGCAAGCACGTTTGGATTTTGAGTTGAGAAAAGATTGCCTGCATCTGTTCTTGAGAGGTTTTCGTTTCAGTTGTTTGATATAGCATGCTGCTCCACCTTGCTTATGAGTTTTTCAGCGGCTTCAGTGCAGACGCCGCCTTCTTGTAGTAAGTCAACGATTAACTGCGGAATACTCACAACCGTTAAGTCTTGCCGTTTAAACGCTCCATAAAAAACATGTTCGTCTGCCATGAGGAGTCTTAGGTTGCCTTTGCCGACTAACCCGTCAGCAGTCAATTCTTCATGCCACTTGTCCAAGTTTTCCTTTTTTATGTATAAGTCGATGCGGGAAGGGAAGAGGTAGTGCTGGACGAGGTTTTCTGCCTGATAAGTTGTGAGGGCATACGGGAGCTTACTTGTTTGAATTAGGTCTATGGGGTTTTTGTGCATGTAATCTCTTTTTTTGGGCGTGGTTTTTATTTGTAGCCAGTAGTTGATGAGCCCCGCATAGTTTGTGACCTCGGTGTCTTTGACTAGTTTTTGGGCTTGGAGTTTGTTGAGGAATTCATGCGTCCACGGAAAAGAGGCTTCTGACATCTTGGCAAGCTTGTACTTTGTGAGTGCCCCGTTTGGCTCCACGAGTAGAGTTCTGATTATGCGTTCGCGAAGTGTCCCTCTATTTTTTCTGCGTCCCAGTGTATCGGTAAATATTGTTGTCACGAAACGTTACCGATATATCGGTAATCGACGTTATTTAAATACATTACCGATATATGAAAAGGAAAGTGCACTTTAATTATGCTGCCGTGACCGCTATACACACGCAGCAGAACCGTTTACACATTTAAACGCCAGGAGCACTGCCTCTTTAGGGAAAAATTTTTACAAAATCTGCTTTGCGTTATGCTTAGTTCGGTGGTGAAGCTGAGCAAAAACAAGTGACTTTTGTTTGTTTAGTGCAATGGTAGAACCAACAAGATGTTCAGGATTTTTTGACAAGTTATCTTTTGATTAAGATATAATCTGTTACGTGTGTTAGGTCTATGGGGTATGTTTGGTTGCCTATAAAGGGGCTCTGCCCATTAATTACAACACTCTCCAAGTTGACCACTACGTTGTTTGATGTCTGAAAAATGTACATGTGAACTACTCCTTAACCGCCTAAATAGCAAACTATGGGAATTTTTTATAGAAAAGAGGGAAAGGATGGAGATGTGCGCGCTTTTGTTTCTAGGTGGAGAAAGCAACGTAAGTGAAATCTGCAAGAATAGCCGCTGTGCCCATATAGCCTACATTGGCGGAAAAGTAAACATCAACGTCCAAAGAGTCACCAGATTGTACGTTAAGGTTGCTAAATGTGAATTGTTCATAGCCTGCTCCACTGTTCCACAAATAAAAGTCCGTAGCTTCTAAGCCTTGAGAATAACCGTTCACGTATAGTCTGACTTCAAAGTTACATTGGCTACTTGAAAATAGCAGATCATTTGTAAACCATATAGTTACCAGTATATTGTTAACGTTGGCAATCGCAGTAACTTGACCAGAATTCATGTAGACCCAACCGCCACTTCCTGTTAAGTATCCGTCGTCAAAGGCAGTAACGCCCATACCTCCTCCTGATGTGTCATAATATGCCCATCCGTAGCCATAATCAGTGCACCCGCCTCTGTCCCAACTTGTGGTGTATCCATGAAAGTAAACATAATCAAGGCCATAATCGTCAGCGAATTTATCAGTTTCAGCTTGAACCGGTAGAGCTGTAAACATGCTAGCCGCAATTAACGCAACCGCAAAGAACATAGTGATTTTTTTGTTCATTTTTTCACTTCCTTTTCAGTTTATTTAGTGCTCTTTTTGTCATTGCACCGTTAAGTGCTCCTATTTTTCAGGAGTTTGTTTATTGTTAAGAGCCTTTGCTCAATTCAGACCCAAATAGGGTACAACTCATAATTCCAGTAAATGATCTGGCATGTGAATGTGTAAAAAGCTAAAAATTAACAGCCTATTGAAAGTTTATTGAACAACTTTACAAATTGGGAGCTTTTGCCATGGGATTGTATAACGGTTTATGTTGAACTTCCCTTGGCAATTTTAATTCCACCCATTGCTGAGCAGCGAAACCTACGCCGACTCTCAACCAGAGTGATATAAGTCTGCTCAGCATTGTAACGGCAATGCTTATCCCTTCAGGGATACTCATCGCTTGGAACGTACTTATCATGATTATTTCAGGAGCACCAACTTCGGGCACACCTATTGGTATTGATTTAACGACTAATACTATTGAACAAGTAACGAAAATAACTGTCCAAGACACGGGATATCCTAAAGAAAAAAAGACAACGTATGGAACAGCAAGCCCTGAAAACCAATTCAATAATAGCAAAAAAGTCGGTAGAATTAGTGTTTTGGGTTTATGTCCAAATTCTTTCATTGAGTCATGGAAAATTTTTGTCGCGCTCAGGGCTTCTTGTTTGAGGTAATCAAATTTTTGTTGCCATCTGCCTCGACATATGAGTTCCCCTGCGTGAATTAGATAGTTAATTATTTTTGTGCCCCAGGTTTCTTTCCATGAAATCACCAATAGTACACAAGTGCTTGAGGTTATAGCAACGATGAAAAGTATGCTCAAAGTTAAGATCATGGGGTCAATTTTGGCGGTGGTGGTGTAAAGAAAAGTTATGCCTAAAAGTAATATTATGACGTTGATGGTCATCCCCAAGATTCTTTGCATAACAACTGATGCAACAGTTTTGCCACTTAACCCATTTTGTTCTTTGTTAACCAAATACACCCTACATAAATCACTGCTTATAGATTCGGCGGGGACTACAATATCCATAAATATGCTGTACCATGTGTAAAGAAAAGACCGCATGGTTGAGATTTTGACTTTAAGGGCGCTAAGTAATGCTCTCCATGAAAGGGCATAGAAAAACACTTCCGCAAGCCCCAGAAATATAGCTACAGAATAGATAAGTGGATTGGCGGTTTGCAATATAGTAACAACTTCAAAAAAGTTGACGTTAGAGAAGAGAACATAGAGAATTAATGCAACTATACCTATCAGAGGTAGCAGCACTGTTTTGCCGGTCCATTTCAGACGGGTTGCATTCATATTATCGAGTCAGACCTTTAGACTTATCAGGTAGTAATGGAAGGATATCGCTCTTAATTAGCCTGAATTGTTTATATGATAAGGCACTCAGTTTACTTAAGCCCCTTTTACTGATGTTATTAGCTATTATTTTTGCTTGTTTTCACAGTTTTTGCTTGTATGTCTCTTATTGCTTCGTCACCTTTTAAAGTGAGTTTGTAAAATTTTATGCGACCAAATTCAAGGCTCATTATTAGGTTTTCTTTTATGAGACAATGAAGATGTTTTTGGATAGTCCACCAATCAAAATCTAATTCCTTTGCAATTTGATTACAATTTTTTGGTCCCGAGAGTAATGTTGCCAGAATCTTTTTTCTTGATTCAGCGCCTCTGGAAAGGCTGAGAATAACTAAAAAGGTAGTTTCGTAACTACCTCTTTCAATCTTACTCATGGTTGCGCCTCTGGTATCGCAGTAAAACAATTCAGGTGCTTTTTTAACTCTTGGAACTTGAAAATGTGACAAATATGTAAGCCTCTCTTTTTGTGCTTCCTTAATCTCATATAGCAAGTAACCGTTTCTAATTTATAGCAAAAAGCTGTTTAGCTCTATGTATTAGGACAACTGTACAAAATCATAGTACAGAACAAAAAGAAAACGCCCTTTTAATTAAGAAAGTAAACATGACTCATTTAGTAGGTTTCCTCTTTTTTGAGGCAATATTTACAGCTAATCCAATCAGAATTAACAGACCACCTAATATGGTAAATACTTCTCCGAAAAGAAACTTGTCTGCTTCCCTGTTTTGCAAATTATCTCTCTGGAACTGAACGCCTACAGGTATGGGGCTCTGTTCAGAGCCTTGATTAGTCAAATAAACATTGTAATCACCGCGCATCCCAAAGTTTACCACTAAAGACGTGGGAGTGACTATGTCCTGATCAATTAACGTTTGACCTGCGGGGTCGGTTACCTTTACATGAACAGGTAAAGTTACAGCGTCAGGAATTGCTCCTGAAGGCGGCTGCTGCGTAGCGGCACTGCCTGAATAACGGAAGTAACCAACAGTTAAATTACCCTCATTAACAGGGGGCGCCAATATAACATAATTGAAGGTTTCGCCAACGCCCACTTCCCCAGATGAATAAATTGCATTTTCTGGGACATGGGGCGACCAAGAATTAAGTAACAAAATTAAGCCAACAATTAACGCGACGGTGCCAATTCTTGTTAGGTTTATTCGCGTAGTTCAAACCTCCTGGTGAAGTAAATGTACATTGGAATTAGAAATATCAGCGCATAAACTACGGATAACGCCAGAAAGTTCCACGTTGGCAAGGTGCTTTCAAGGGTTCCGTTTGTGAACGTTAAACCGAGTACGCGACCTGTTGCTATAAGCGGAGCTTTAAACGGTGTAAGAACTAGATAGTTAGCGAACTCTCCAATGGTGTCCACCCTAAGGGTTGTTATGTAGTATGCTAAGAACCCGATAATCATGGCGGTAACTGCGGAAGGAATCGTTCGCTTAATAATCAAGGCTATCAGCACTGCTAAGCCGCCGTAGAACATGGCTGCCAAAAACAGTATAGGAAACGCCAACAGGGAAAACTGTAGTATAGCAAGTACCGTTAAGCCGCTGTAGTAGTTTAAGAAGCTGACAAGTACTGTTACTCCCCATGAGAGAAGTGTTAAAGGAACCACAACAGCAACAAACTTTACTATAAAAAGGGATGAACGTGAAACAGGTGCTGAAAGCAATGTCTGCATTAGGCCCTGTTCATAGTCGCGAGCAAAAGACAACGCCAGCAGAATCCCGCAAAATAAGCCTAAAGGAAGCATCTGAGCAGTTAAATTATCGTAAAGAACAGTAGTTACCAAACTGTTTAGCGTGGTCTGCAGTTCGGTTTGTGTGACGATTTTAAACAAGGCGGGTGTGGTTGTGATGGATATTAGAACGATAAAGCCTAACGCTAATTCAAGGATTGGTCGTCCCCAAACACGCCTAATTTCTGCCTTTAGCAGCTCTGTGGCCGTCACTGCTCTGCTTCCTCCACGGCAACTTTAAAGATTGATTCCAAGTCCCGTCCAGCTGGTTTGACCTCTTCAAGAGAACCATCCACTTTTGATACTACCCGTGGCAGAATTTTTTTGAATTTCTCGCTATCGTTGGCTATGACAATGATTTGGTTGTCAATTATGGTTGTGTCTTTGATGCATTCTTCTTTTTTCAGCAGCTCTGCTACCTGTTTTAGTGGTTGAACTTTTATGGTAAATGCTTGGGTGGATGTCTTGTCAAGTAATTGGTTTAGTGTTCCGTTTTTTATGGTTCGTCCTTTATTGATAAGAACAAATTTGTCACAAACCTTCTCCAGTTCGTGTAGTATGTGGCTTGAAATTAGGAAAGAGAAGCCCTCTTTTTTGAGCGAATTAATTATCTCAATCACTTTAGCTCGTCCGATGGGGTCAAGATTTGATGTGGGTTCATCAAGAATTATCAATTCAGGATTTCCAAGAAGCGCATGTGCTAATCCTATTCTCTGGCGCATACCTGCAGAGTAACCGCCAATTCGCCTGTTTTGGGCTTCGGTGTCAAGTTCAACCAGCTTTAAAACTCGTTTGCTCTCGCTTAACGGGTCGGAGAGCCCTTTGAGTTTTGCCATCAATTTTAAGTGTTCAATTCCTGATAAGTGCTCATAAAATGCGACTTTTTCATACAAAATCCCGGTTTTGCGCCTTATTTGTAGGGATTGTTTCCAGCAGTCGAACCCAAACATTTCTGCGGCGCCTGCATCGGCTTTGATTAAGCCTAAGCTTAGTTTGATTGTGGTGGTTTTGCCTGCTCCGTTCGGTCCTATTAGGCCGTTGGTTCCTTTGTATATTTTGAAACTTAGACCGCTTAGTGCTTTGGTTCCAGAGCTAAAGCTTTTTTCTAAGTTGTTAAATTCGCCTAAAGCTTGCAAGACGGTTATTTCGCGCTCCTTTTCTTATGCGTATTTGGTTTCTGATTGCGAGATTTTCTGTTTCTTTTACCAGCTTTGTATACTATTATGACAGCAATAAGAAACGCTATCACAGCTGTCAAAGCCAATATGATGGGTAACCAATTGGTTATTGTTATTAGTTCAAAATTTAAATTTTTGGAATAAGCAGTCAGTCTAAATATACCGCCTCGAATGTAGTCAATACCCATTTCTTTCAATATAACGTCGCTAAGTGAAGCTCCTGCATATACGAGAATGCCTGTCTTTGGGTCGAATCCCAGCATTGAAGGCATCTGAGATGTTCCGTTAATTACGTGGAATGATTCTACCATAATAGTTTTAATGTATTGACCATCTATGGCGGTGAGCGGTTTTGCTGTTCGACTAATTATGTTTCCAACAAGTTGCCATTCATTTGTTTCTGTTAGGAGGATGTCTCTATCTTTTGAAAAAAAATCTGGAGAAATTACAAATATGGATGGAACAGAGTCAACCAATAATCTATTTCCTGTGAAGTAGCCTTCTGCTGTCGTTTCTTTAGAAAAAGAGTCTCCTTGAATTGTGAAGTTTATTGTACAGTTGTTTGCTATTTCGGAGATTAAGAGGATCAGCTTCAAGTTTTTAAATGAGCTGAAACTTCCATTTGTAAATGATAAAATACCAATGTCATCACCATTTTCTGTTATTGATTCTAACTCGACTGAATACGAAGAAGGTCTCTCGATAGCACCAGTGATAGGGATAATAGAGGTGAAAAAAATGGGTAATATTAAACAAATGCCCAAGAGGCACAGTTTAATATTTTTGTTTAAATGTACCACCAGTCGCCCTCGCCGTGATGTGCTGGATAGCTTGGATAAGCCCATGCGTCTGCATAGCCGTACCATGGATTATCGAAGGTCGGATAGAAGTTACCTGCTTCATACGCTTCGCAAGCATAAGCAACTTTGATATTGCGTTCTTCAATCATACTATAGGTCTGGAATACGCCTGGTGCATACCCTGGGTCGCATGTTGAAACTTCCCAGTTAATGTTGCCTGTTTGGTCATCCCAGTAGACATTGACATAAGCAGCGACTCTTCCGTACCACGAACCCTGTATGTCTACGTCTTCAGTCATCGGTCCAACTTGAGTTGCCTGAACGAGTCCTACTGAAAGCATTGCTGAAGCAAACGCTACAATCAGAAAGGCATTTAACAATAGTTTTGAGTTCATTTTTCTTTTCCTCTACTTTTTGGAGCAATGAACGATAACTGGAAAAGTTACTTAGCTCTATACATTAGGACAACCGTACAAAATCATAGTACAGAGAAAAGAAAAATTCTTGCAACTCATTTTTGCTTAACAGACAAAAACTATTGTGATACCGCTTTAGCCTGTTTGCTTCCATGGAAACGAGGGAATCGGGAAAGAAGGAAGAGGCGAAAAATTAAAAGTAGGCAACGGAGTAAACGAAGGCCAAGGTGCAGGCAACAGAGAAGGCAAAAGAGTTGTGTCGTTCCAATAAAGTAAAGCGGAATAGCCACACGCGTCTATAGGCTGCAAGTTGTCATCGTATATTATGTCTAACTTATCACCGTATTCTTGAAGTAGACTGTTAACGATTACGCTTTGGTTAAAGTTGTCTACTTCGTTTATTGATTGCCAAAGACCCCAGACCTTGTCTTGAGGACCACGAAATCCATAGGCGTAGCCGTAGGGAAGAACATATGCGGTACGTTCGCTTACAGGATAACTATTTCGGGGATGAGTTTTTGCGTATTCCCAAAACCGTTGCATTGCCTGCAGATGCTGAGGCTGCAAGATGCCCTGAGTGTAGTTTTCATTAGAGTTAAATATGGTGATGTACTTTGCGCCGCTGTTATAAGCGTAAACCATATCAGCGTAGAGGTCATCGCCCGATTCAAGGTAAGGTGGCTTTGTGTAAGTGTAGGTGATTATTACTCCCCAGTCTTTGTTTTGCATCTGAGCTGCACCTCTGCATAAAGCAACGTTAAGCGGTCTGCTGTTGTTCCAGCCGAACTCTGCAAAAATGGTGTCGTATCCGCCTTTATAGTCGAACCAGTAAAGCACGTTGTCTGAGGTGAAAAGCGGGTACTTCTTTGTTGAGTTAATGGCGTCTAGAACAGAGTTGTGCAGTGCGTTGTTGAGGAGGGTTTCGTATTTGGATGTAGCGGTGGTATAATTCGTTACATAAGAATTTGTTTCACTAACTACATTGCTTTGACCTGAGGGAGCTTTTATCAAGATTACTGTGCCGCCGGGCCAATTATCCAAAATGTGGGCGCCTGGCTCATCAATAACAGGATGCAGGAAGCCCAAGAGATGGTCGCCCCAATTGGCTTGGGCTACCTCCAGCCATTGGGCAGCTTGAGAAACAAAATCAGGGTTTGAGCTATCGCTGACGTTTCCAAATGTATTCGGTATGAAACTTAGGAAGGACAAACCGCGGTCATAAGCATGCTGTAAAACGTCGTTGAGGACGGTGGAATTGTCGGTAATGCCTGTGGTTCCGACCACAAACAAGTTGGTGAAGCCGCTGACTTGATCGATGATACTTTTAGCCTCGTCTGGTCCCGCTGCGGTGCAGTAAGCCATGTCGACGCCAACGTAGACATCAAGCGCTTGTGCCGCAGAATTGTTCGTTAGAGTGCTATATAGAAAAACCATTGAAACTAATAGCAAAGAAAGCAGTACAACACTTATTGCCTTACTTTTCATGGTGCATTCGTTTGTTTACTGAAATAGAAATACATTAATCTACGTTTTAGGACACCTGCAAATTATAATTACATAGAAAAAAACTTCTTGCAATTATTATTTTGGCTTAAAGAGCAATTGGGGAAAAAATAGTGATTATTCTTTTTCGTACACTTATGCTGGTTATGGTTTGGTGTGTTCGCTAAGCGTTGTATCTGTGGTTAAATGCATCGTATACTCTATTGTTTCTGACTGGTACGAAATGGTTTCTTGCATTGAAGCTTTAATCTGCCGCATCGTTCCGTATTCCATGAAAATCTGATAGGTTACATTGATATCCATGTTTGTTTGAACATCTAGACTTGGGATGCCTGTTGAGGGTTTGTAGCTTAATTTTAGGTCGTTACTGGTTATGTCTATTCTGAAAACATGATATGTACCCGCAGGAACTGTTAGGTCTTCGATGCCTGCAAATGTCATTGTCAATTCTCCGGTCATTCCCATGCTTGCAACCAGGTTTGGATAGGGTATTGTTATTGTGTCGCCTACTTTGACTTCGGGTTTACTCAGCAGTTGGGTAAGGTAAGACGCGCTGGTCATACTTGTGTTTGGAATTTCCTGAGATGCGCTTCCCAAGTTAAGGAGGTAGGTGGAGTATCCTGTTTTGTTCATTTTTTCAGTCATCGAGTAACTGAAGGGGGTATCGTTTAGTGTGAATGTGTGCGTGTGGTTTAATGTGTAGTATTCGCCATCAAAATCCACCACCTCTATGGTTTCAGTGGAGTATACAGTAGCATTGGTGATTGGTTACATACTTGCAGTCGGTTGAGTATTTTGTGTTTCGTAAGTTGCTGTTATTGTAGTGTCATATGCCATTTTCTCGCCCACTGTATACTCAACATTAAGCGGGATTGCTGCAACTCCTTGAGGAATAACAAAGGCTACAGCGATTATTACCACTGCTATTAAGGCGATTGCAGCATAGATTTTTTTCCCAAACCACTTGCTACCGCTCTTAGAATTTAAGGAAGGATTATGGTCCTCTGAAGAAATATTCTGTAATTTGAGCACACTTTTACCTCCAATTATCCACTATAGCTTTTAAACCATAGGAACCTACTTATTTCTACAGTTTAGGACGCTGTCATAGACCCTCCCGCTCTAATTCGAATGCATGAACTTAACGATACTTACTAAAAAGAATCTATGGCAAAACCGTTTCAATGAAAGGGACATAGATTGAGTATGACAGCTCGCTGTAGGGAAAGTTTATTTGTACGTATGAACGGTGCCCGTCAATGTAGTCTACTGTGAGATTACCCAAATCAACGGTTGCTCTATCATTAATTATGCTTGGTGTGGTTGAAAGGAGCGGTAAAGTCGAGAATGCTACGTGGAAATTAATGTCGACACTTAGGGTTAGGGTGTATGACGTATTACCGCTTGTGTTTATTAGCGATTCTATATCGTCCAGATTAATATCAAACTGGGTGAGTTCTGCCTCTTTGTCTATGTTGCTATGTGGAATGATTTGGCTGAGATTACCTTGATGTAGGGTCACCTTAACATTATCTACTGTGCCAAACAACTCGGAGTAAACGGGATAATCGAGGGAAACAAGCGGGTAGCTGAAAATATTTTGAGAATCGTTTGCCCACATGACAATGCCGTCTAGCATAGAAATGGTTGTGATGTTGCCAACATAGAGGCTATCTACGAGTCCGTTATCTCTTAGCATTGTTTCACCATCTGAGGCAATTGTGATATTTGCATATTTCACAATCATGTTTCCATCTTCATCGAAAGCAACACAGCGGTCATTACTTAACCAAATAGAAATCGAATCATTTACTGGGTGAGGGAAAAAGTAGAGTCCAGCAAATGTTCCTAAAGCTATACATAGAATTAATAGTAATCCGGCAATTCTTTTCATCATTATCCTTCTACTGAGTAAGTGCCTTTATGTTAATATCCTTTTAATCAAAAAAATTTAGATTCTTAAAAGATGAGAATGAACTTCTCGTTCTTCTCATAGATTTGAAAAATTTTTATATTCTTTTTATTTTAAATTTAGCTTTCTATGACCCTTTACATTAAAATGCCTTGAAGAGTTATAGAAAAAAGTTAGAGACGTTTGTTTGCTCTATACTTTAATCATTCGAGTGTTGAATTACACCATTATGTGTAGTGCATCAATGTATACACTAATTGCCTGATAGTTGTCGTTGTAGCCAGCGAGTGACACATATTGGAATTGAGAGCCATAATAACCGCAGTCTATATATGTATTCTGACCTTGATAATTTAGTACCGCCGTACCTGCATAGTGCCAATTATTACCATCATTAGATACATAGCAGTAAAGATGACCACCATTAAAGCCGCTCTGTGAATCTCCATAAGCGAAGATTCGTCCCTGCGTTGGAGCATTCAACTGTACAGTAATCTGACCTGCATCTCCATAGTTTGGTGCGACAATCTGTGCATATGGTGTCCCGTATGGCTGGCCATTTTGTCCAATTATTCTGGTTGCATAGTATGCATCTCCGCTCCCTGTTAGACGCCCAGATGTTGTCACGGTTGTTGCCCAGTATTCGTTTTTATAGCAAAGTACTGTTCCACCCTGGTTCGGTCCATAGTTCCAGGAGTCAACTAATATTATTCGTTGACCTTGCACTTGATAGTTATAAACGACTTGGCTTTGACTGTATCCTGAATATTCAAATGTTCCTCCAATGTTAACGTCTCCTGAGAAGAAGGTCCATTGTCCAGATAATGTCACTCCAATGTCAAATGACCAACCTGACCCTGAGAAGTCCTCGATTACTTTTGTAATTTGTTTTGTCTGATAAGACGGTGTATCAAGAGTTACGAATTGATCGCTACTTTGGCTGGGGGGTTTATACATTGGCGAGGGGCTATCATACACGTAATAAGCCGATGACGGATACATATACTCAGCGCTCCAAGTTTCAGCATAATCTCCCGCTCCTAGGGGTACCCAATACCAAAGACAGTATGCATAGTCGAACATTTTGTATACAGTTGCGCTTTGTCCGTTACTCAAATCAGGCATATCAACAACAGATGCTTGGGAAAAGCCTGAGCTACCATAGACTCCGAGAGGACCACCATTAAAACTGGTCATAACATTGATTCCAGTTGTAAACCCTAATCTAAGGTCAGTTGTTACGCCCTCAGTTGAAAATACCTGCCCGATTTCAGTGGGATATGAGTCGTATGGAACAGAGTCTAGTAGAACGTATCCTCGAGTGATTGCATAGTCGCCGTCAGTTGCTTTTGATGTTGAGACTGATATTGGAGAACCCATAAAGGGCCATGACGTTAGATTCTCAAATTTTTGACCTTGAGGGTCTGTCCAGTTTTCAGCAACGGGCTTAAGGTTAAGTCTTAAAGAAATCGTTTTACCAATTTCGTCATCAGTAACATTTACTTTAGCTAAAGCCCACCCAAAATTTGGATGGTATGCGCCTATGTGATAGTAACCTGCTTCGAGCTCAAAATGGGTTTCTTCTGCTTTGGATGTTTTCGTGATATCTGTTACAGTTATTGAATCTTTCTCAAGTGGATTCTGAATAATATAGACTATCGCATCAGTGACCTCTATTGTTTCGCTTTGAACACTTATTACTATACTTACCTTCTGATTTTTAGAAGGCAGGCTATTAGCAGCAGCCGAGGAAAGCAAAGTACAAGAAATTAAGCACATAATTAAGCAGACTGTTACATTTTTTTTATTCATTTTTTCACCTCTTGCAAGTTAAATCTTGCAAGCTAATCTCTGCTGATTAAGAGTAGTTATTTCTATATTTTAGGACACTATCACAAAAAATTTAGAACAGAACTCCAATCACGATTGTTAATGAACAAAGAAAAAAGAGAAGAGTTTCTATTTAGTTTTGTACCCAGGTTTGCCAGTTGTAGCTTAAGGCGCCCATTGTGTGGGATTCTCGTACTGGAGCATTTGCGCTAAACTGGGTGCTTATAGCGTTTGTCCAATAGGACCAGCCTTGTGCGTTGTGTAGCCAGTTCCGATAAAAGACGGCATTTGACGCATCGTTTGTAAATGTTCCGCTGTCACTGAAGATTTCTTTTTGGAAGCCGCCTTGGACATACAGACTTGGGAGATGACCGCTTCTTACCCATTGATAATTAATCCAGATGTCATAATTGTAGCCATTGCCATCTGAAGTTCCATCTAACATTATAACATAGGTGTCTGCTGCACTTGATGCTGTGTTCTTATCTGCATAATATGACCAGCCACCCTCATCGTAGTCATAACTATGCCACTTGTAGGTTTCTCCATAGTTGTGCGTGACCAGCACCTCGGTCCAGCTTGATAAGTCACTTAAATCACCTAGCTGCATCGTTACATAATGGTACAATGTTTGCTCTGATCCAACGTTCATAGAACCGCAAATCATCTCAGAACTGATGCCAGTCCAAGAAGCAGAACTAGTGCGCATTACCGAAACTCTATCAACCCAGCGAAGAGCAGTTTTTCCATCAGAAGCTACACTTTGCGTTCGGGCGGGCATTTTAGCAAGTTCCTCCGAAGTTAGCGTTCTTCCAATCCATGTTGCACCAGTTTTAGGGTACCAGCCCATGTTTAGTTTCTCAAGTTCAGCGGTTATTTGTTCAGTGTTTAGCCCTTGTTCTTTTAGCTCTTGGATTTTTAATGTGACTGGGTCAACAAAGTTTTCGGGAGGTTGCCATTGTTGATTTTGAACTGCTAAAGTATTAGATTGAGCTGCTACTGTAAGAAACATCGAAAAAAGAAGCGAAACCGCGAGAAATGCTGCTTTAATGCAATAAGCTTTTTTCTTAACCATCATTTTTTCACCTCACTTGGGCGTAAGAGCTATCAACATAACTATTAATTTCTACAATTTAGGACACCTGACTTGATTGGCTATCCCTTTATAGGGCGCCTTTAAGCCATACTCTACTTGTTTCATAACAAAAAATTATAAGAGCAATACACGTAATCGCGATAAAGAAAAAATATTCTCTACTAAAAACTGTTGGCTTTAGACAAGTCAGCTCAAGAACCAATGCTACACCCATAAAAACAGAATAGAAAAGGTACCTGGGAATAATTAAACGGCTGATTTTTATGCAGCTATCCAAGATTACGCGGTTTATAGCATAATTGCCCAATTCTTTTTTCACCAAGCCCGCATGCTCTAGCTTGGAGAGATGATATTGCACTATTGAGGGGCTACTGAGGTTTAGTTTTCTTTGGATTTCCCTAATTCCAAGGGGTTTATTGGCTTTTAACATAAAACGGTAGATGTCAAGTGTGGTTCCTTTTAGGATGTCGGTTGATTCCTTAGTCGTTAACCTCAACCTCGAACCTAATATATACTGCAACAATTTAAGAGATATCCCTTAGAAATGAATAAAGTTATCTTGTTGTACAAAAATATAGTACAAAACAACATTAAATAGCATCAGTTACTCAGTAAAAAATGTAAACTATATAGAGTCTGAAAAAGTGATTGGACAAAAAACAAAAATGATGATGGCGGTAACTTTAGCTGCTGTGTCTTGTCTGCTAATAGCGGAAATAAGTTACCTTGTTTTCCCCGACCAAACGTCAGGTCAAGTACCCACACCCCAACCATCGCCTTCAATTATGGAACAACTTGTTTGGGCGATGCTTTGGTTGGGCGTTGCAGCATTAATCTCTTTGACAATTGTCGGAGCAGTCATGTTGGTTAAAAAGAGAATTAAAAGGGAAGCAGATAGTGGCGCTATTATTGAAGAAAGCAATTAACTCGCATGCTAATGGATTTAGTTCTGAAGAGAATGTTTTTGCTGTCCTACGGTTTTGTACATTCGTGCTAAAGCATAGAAATAAGTTCTTTTCTATCGACTCTTACGATTTAACAAAACCGTGTTATCAAGCAAACCTCAAATTTCTACTGTTGACTTTCGCTCTTTTTGGTCTACCTCCCGTCTGGAGGGTAGAGAGCGGTATCACGAAAACTTAGCAAGGGCACTAAACTTGAGGTATTCAGTGGTCGACAAGCCAAACTTAATCGGATCATTTTTCGGATTCTTGATTCAAAAAAGCTACTCACTGTCTACGACCTTTACTTAGAAATCAGAGGCATCAAAGGATATCGACACACGAAACGGCAAAATATAGATAGACGTGTAAAAGCACTTTATCAGCAAGGTTGGCTAAAGAAAGACGGAGTTAAACCTGCAAAAGCCCATTTTCTCTCACCCCTCTATAAACTAAGCATCAGAGCACAAGCCGCCATGGCGCTCAACAAAAAAGACCTGAACGCTTTCCTGCAAACCGCCCCCGAAACAAACCTGCAAGGATTTATTGATTCGCTTTCGGTATGTATCTAAATGATACGTCTCTTTTCGGTGCCTTTCAAAGAGATGAGCGCTTTGCGGGGGCAGATAGTTTTTATGGTAAGCCTGAGAGTTGGGCAAGGTGATATCTGCTTGGTTAATCTTGTCGAAGACTGGATGGTCCTTGAGCAATACGCTGGCGAAAAACGCGGATTCTACCAAATCATAGGCGTAGACGGAAACTTTGAAGTACGTGTGCAAACTGGCCGAGTCGGCTACATAAAACAGTTCAAACGAGCTGATGATCCACGGCTAATCAAGATTTTGGATTTCTGCAAAAAACACCACTACATCCAAATCATCCAACGCATCCGAGGAGAAAAATTCTTCAAATAACCAGCAAGGCACCAGGTTGAGGCGAGAGGGAATGGCTGAACTAACATTAAACGCAACACAACCCAAAAAAAGTGTTGGACCAAAAACAGGAGGCACACCCCATAAAGCACCCTCAAAGGATGCTGGAACAAGCCCCCTAAACTCACCTCAACCCCTCAAACAGCTGATATTTGTCCGCTATCTAGACCATGTCTTGTACAATCGCAGCAACGCGCTATCGATGAAACCTCAAATCAGAGAAGCCGTAGGCTGGATAATCTACAACTGCGAACGGTACATCATTTTAGCTTGGGACAGAGACGCTGATCCGCCCACACTTACGGGTGGCGACCCCAAAGCGTCAGGTTTAGTGCTGCTTAAAAGCGACATTTTGGAGTTGCAGCTCCTCAAAACTTGCCCGCAACTACTACAAAAAAGTTTTAACTGGAATTTAAATTGCAAACCAACTATACAAGAAGGCGAGTATGCGTTCCGACCAACGGAGCGAAAAACTCACTCCTCAAAAGGAGATAAACCGAAATGATAGAAAGAACTGCCTTAGCCCCCGCTATAACCCGCAACCGCCAACTCTCCGTTGAAGAACTAAAAAGCCTAAATCTCCCATTGACTTTCCAAGGCGACCTAGTGATAATCTACAATAGCTTAACAGGTTGGAAACTCAAAAAGCCAGTAATAATCGAACTCAAAAACCTCTTAGACGCCAAAGAAAAAGGCCTCGTCGACTACATCATCAGGTCCTGCCTAAACGACCGCCCAGGAGTAATTCCCTTCATATTTGACAACCAAAGCATGCTAAAACTCGCCCGCCATTTCCTACGCCATCTTTCAGGCTCATACAGAAGCTGCTTAACCTACTCCGTCAACGTCAAACAATACGCAACCTGGCTCGGATACAAACCAGACCTAATCATCCAAGACGCCAAACCCGTCGGCGCCATCCCCGACCCACTAAAAGTCCAAAACCACTGCGCATTCCTAAACGATTACTTAGCCGAACTCCAAGACAACGACCTCAAACCAACAGCCGTTAACAACTGCATAAAAGCCGTAAAAACCTTCTACCACGTAAACGGCATAGAAGTTAAACTCAACGAGCGCCTCCCCCGAAAAGTTGCCTACAAAGACAGAGCCCCAAAACCCGAAGAAATCACCGCAATGATAGACAAATCCACAATCAGAGAAGCTTTCATCATAGCTGCTTTAGCAACAGGTGGATTTAGAGAAGGAACCTTCTGCAAACTCAAATACCGACACGTCAAAGAAGACCTAGAAGCCAACATAGTGCCAATACACATTCACGTCGAAGCCCAAATCACCAAAGGAAAATACCATGACTACGACACCTTCCTAAATGCGGAAGCAAGTTACCTGCTTAAAATGTACATAGCTGACAGAAGACGAGGCAGCAGATACACGCCTCCAGAAGAAATCACCGACGACTCACCGTTAATCCGAAGCGACCACAATGCTCACAAAATCGTTGGCGTTAGCGAAAAAACCCTCAGAAAAATCGTGCATACAATCGCTGTTGCAGCTGACGTTTCAAAAAAGCTCCCAGACAGTTGGATGTACAGCGTTAGAACCCATAGCCTACGAAAATACTTCCGAACTCAAATGAGCGCCTCAAAAATAGACAGCGAAATCATCAAATATTTTATGGGCAAAACCATCGACACCTACGAAGACGTCCAAAGCTTAGGCATCGAGACGCTAAGAAACCTCTACACCTCAGCAGGCTTGGCGATTAGACCGAAAACTCAAGTCAACAGAATTGAGCAACTCAAAGAAATCATACGTGCATGGGGACAGAACCCTGAAGAAATCTTAACTAAGGATGCGCTTATGCGGGGAAACATCACTGAGCTCCCAGACCAGGTACAGAGTCATCAGCTTTCTGTTCTGGCTGACCAACTTAAGCAGTTGATCAAACGGGAGGTTTCAGTTTAGTGAACGAAAAAACTGGTAGTTTTTTCGCGTTAGTAGTGGCGCCGCCGAAAGGACTCGAACCTTTGACCTACTGATTAACAGTCAGTTGCACTACCTGGCTGTGCAACGGCGGCAAACACAATGGTCACTCCTCTTTGATTTCCACAAGACTATTTAAGTTTAGTCTTTGAGAAAATGCAGATTACTCTATCTGTCTTACTTTGTGTTTTGCGATTGCTGCGAATCCCTTGTAAAAATCCCGCATTATACGCGTGTACCATTTGCCCTTAAATGTCCAGTCAATAAGGTTGTCTACCCAATGAAAATCGTGTTCGGCACATTTGATTAGTAATTCGCGGTGAAGCTTGTTTAGTTTTGTGTCAGTGAACCAGTTTTCACTTGTCAACTTGCCCAGTGGAACAAAAAACAGTGGTACAATAAGGCTGCGCATATCTTTTAAGTCATCAACTAAATCCATCGTTTTTAACACATCCTCCTCTTGTTCCTCTGGCAACCCAACAATAAGTGTGCACGCAGGAACCAGTCTGTTGTCGTGCATTAATCCCATGCCATCATAAACTACGTCATGCCAGTTTTCAGCTTTGAAGGGGTGTGCTTTGGCGGGCATAATTTTTTTTGCAACCTCAGCGGAGCCTGTTTCGATGCCTATTTCGGCGCCCCACCATGCTTGTTTTGATAGGATTTGTTCTGATATTTTGGCAAAAAGTTTAGGGTTAGATGCTACTGCGGCTAGTGAGCAGTGGCTCCATGCTATGCTGTCAATTCTTTTCATTACTGTTTCATGTAATTGTAAAAGTTTTTCTTCATTGGGAATTGTGTTGTTTGAGCCGTAAAGCATTACGTCTTCAGCGTGGAGGCATGCTCCAGTGATTTTGCCTGACTCAAGGTTAACTGTTAGTTCACGCTGAATTTTTTCTAAGGGGTACCATCTAAGTGGTCTAAGAGTTACATTACAGAATCGACATCCTCTGCAGCATCCTCGTCCAATTTCAAGCAACCCATTAATTGATGGTCCACAAATGTCGGGAATTTCGTCCAAGTTTGGTGCGTCATCAACATCAATCTCGTAATGTTGGGGTAACTCTTGTCCATCTATTGCTGACTTGAAAAGGTTGCCTATAACCCGTTCAGATTCGCCTTCGACAACACAGTCTATTCCTAAATCTTTGATTGATTTTTTTCTGTAATTAAATTGCCATGCTCCTGGTCCACCAACGATTATTTTTGCTCCATTTTCTTTTGCTTTTTTTATTATTGGGTCTACCATTAATGCTTGGAAGTGTTTGGCTAGGTATGGTTGCTTTTTGAAGATGGCGGATAGTGTTGTGGATGCTGGACCTAAACCAAAAGGGTCCATTACCTGTATGCCTATCACTTTTGTTTCTTTCAAGTGTTCTTTTAGGTGGTTTGGGCTGACAATTGTTACGTTGAAGCCATCTTTTCTTAGTTGGGCTTCCATTTTTCTTAATCCGTATGGAGCCGTCTCTGGGCTTCCTTTTTGGCTTTTCATAGGTGGAAAGAAGAGGTAGCTAAAGAGCCATTCGGGAATAAAGTTGGGTGGAGCACAAGTTCCAAATCCTAGAAACTCGTTGTTGTGGTAATTACTCATTAATGTCTTGTCAGCGGTTAAAATTACCTCGGACATTTTTTCACCTACTTTTAGATAATTTTAGAAGTAATGTATTGATTTGGATGCAGGATGGATATAACTTTTATTGTTTTGTGGGTTAGTGTTAACTTAAATTGTGTGCATACTTTTTATTTATTTAGTAATACTGCATGGAATATTTTTTATGATACATCCCATAAAGATGTTATTTACTAGAAAAATGTATATGAAGGTAAACGGCATTTTAGTTTGAAAACTACTTCCTAAGAGAAGGGACGTATCTAATTTGAAAAGCATGATTGAATTTAGATGGCACGGTAGAGGCGGACAAGGTGCATGGACAGCCAGCGAATTGTTAGCTCGAACAGCCTTAAGTGAAGGAAAATACATCCAGTCTTTCCCCGAGTTTGGTCCCGAAAGAATGGGTGCACCAGTAACCGCTTTTACCCGAATTAGCACAGAACCCATCAGGTTGCATTGTGCAGTTTATGATCCAGATATAGTAGTGGTTTTAGATAATACACTTCTAAAAACGGTGCCTGTAACTGCTGGATTAAACCGTGATGATGACGTATTGATAATCAACTCAACCGAGGAACCATCCGCACTAAAAGAAAATCTGCGTGTAGTAACAGGTAAGATTTGGACAGTTCCTGCAACAGAGATTGCCCTAAAAATCCTTGGTGCGCCAATCACTAATACGGCGCTTTTGGGTGCTGTTGCAAAAGCAACAAACATTGTTAGTTTAGAGGGTATTCAGCAAACTCTTAAGGGGCGGTTCCGCGCTGATTTAGCGGAGAAAAACTTTGCGGTTGTCAAACAAGCGTATGAGGAGGCAAAATCAGAGTGAGTAAAGAGAAAACTTGGGAAGAAATCTCCATAGCAGGTGTCTGCCCTAAATCCAGCGTTGCCTTTATGACTGGTGACTGGAAAACTTTCATGCCAATACGGGACTTAGAAAAATGCACAACATGCTTAACTTGTGTAATGTTTTGTCCGGAGGGTGCTATTCGTTGGCGTCCTGAAATGGGAAAAATCGATTTTGATCTCACCTTCTGCAAAGGTTGCGGAATATGTGCTAACGAATGCCCAACCAAAGCAATAACCATGAAACTAGAAGAACAAGAGGAGGAGTAAGATAGCGTGCAAAAGTCAAACAAACAAGAAACTATGGCAATGAACGGCGACGAAGCAGTTGCCTACGCTGTTAAACAATGTGATGTTGATGTTGTGGCAGCTTACCCAATCACTCCGCAAACAATCATTGTGGAAAAATTCAGCGAATACGTTGCAAACGGGCAAGTGCAAACACAGTTCGTCTGCACAGAATCCGAACACAGTGCAATGACTGCTAGCCTTGCAGCATCCGTTACTGGTGCACGAGCTTTCACCGCTAGTGCATCGGCAGGGTTAGCATTGATGCATGAAATGCTGTTTGTGACTTCAGGCTCTCGTGCTCCTGTGGTTATGGCAATCGCAAACCGTGCACTTTCTTCACCGTTAAACATTCATGGAGACCACTCAGACACCATGGCGGCACGAGACAGCGGTTGGGTTCAAATGTATGTTGAAAATGCGCAGGAAGCATACGATTCCATTATTCAAGCATTTAGAATTGCCGAAGACCCTGATGTTTCATTGCCCGTACTCGTTGGTTTAGACGGTTTTACCTTGAGCCATTCGCTTGAAAACGTCGATGCACTCTCAGATGAAACCGTAAAGCAGTTTGTCGGTGAAAGGCAACTGCCGATTGTTTTAACACATGAAGGCAAAAAAGCACCATTCAAACTTGACCCCGATAACCCAATGACTATGGGTCCAGTAGCTTTCCAAAACTACTACTTCGAGTTCAAACGTCAACAAGAGGAAGGCATGAATAATGCCCTCAAAAAAATCCAAGAAATCAACAAAGAATATGTCTCAATCAGCGGAAGAAGTTACGGCAACGGACTCATCGATGCTTACAAACTTGACGACGCAGAAATCATTGTAATTTGTGTTGGCTCCACTTCTGGAACAATGAAAATAATCGTTGATGAATTACGTCAAGAAGGTATCAAAGCTGGGCTGCTACGTTTACGTACGTTTAGGCCACTGCCAGTTGAAGAGCTTAAAAATGCTTTAAAGAATGCTAAAGCCGTTGCTGTCATGGATAAAAGCATGAGTTTTGGCGGTTTCGGAGGAGCAGTTTTTCATGAAGTGCGTCATAGTCTCTACGACGAAAAACAGCGTCCACCAATCATAAACTACATTTACGGTTTAGGCGGTAGAGACAGCAGTCCACGTGAACTGCGAAAGATTTTCGAGGAACTTTTGAGGATAAGCAGGACTGGGCGTGTTAACCGCCAAGTTAACTATTTAGGATTAAGGGAGTAAGGAGTCGAAAAAATTGACTACACAAGAATGGAAATTCACCGCCAAAGACATTGCATTAAAACCCGATTTATTCCTTTCAGGTCACAGAGCATGTGCAGGTTGCGGACCAGCCGCGGTGCTACGCCTGATAATGAAGGCTACAAGAGGACCCACAATAGTTACTCAAGCAACCGGTTGCATGGAAGTTGTCTCATCAATTTATCCCTACACATCATGGGCTACTCCATGGTTGCATACTGCCTTTGAGAATGCTGCTGCGAACGCTTCAGGTATTGACGCTGCACTTAAAGTCTTAAAGACGAAAGGTAAACTCAAGCAGGAACACATTGATATCATAGCATTTGCCGGTGATGGTGGTACTTACGACATTGGCTTGCAGGCTCTCTCTGGCGCTGTTGAACGTGGTCATGACTTCCTTTTTGTTCTCTACGATAATGAAGGATATATGAACACGGGTATTCAGAGGAGCGGCGGAACACCCACAGGCGCAGCTACAACTACAACCCCTGCAGGTTCAGTAATTCCCGGGAAGCCTGAACGTAAAAAGCCAATCACCGAGATCATGCTTGCCCATGATATGCCCTATGTTGCAACAGCATCACCTTACTACTGGAAGGACCTCCTAACTAAGGTACGTAAAGGCTTAGAGGTTGAAGGACCTGCTTTTCTGCATGTGTTTGCTCCTTGTCCCAGAGGCTGGAGAAGTAACCCTGCAAAAACAATGGAATACACCAAACTCGCAGTTGAGTCTTGTGTGTTCCCTATATGGGAAGCAGTAGATGGGAAACGTGTATTATCAGTGCCAAGTAAAGTGATTGCTTTGGCACCGCAAAAGAAAAAGCCTATCACAGCTTATCTTGAGGGACAAGGCAGATTCAAGCACCTGTTTACTTCCAAAAACAGGCATATCGTTGATGAACTTCAACACTATACTGATGAGCGTTGGAGTCAACTTTTAAAGAAATGCGAGTAAACTCGCTTTTTCTTATTTTTTGTTTTTAGCACGTTTTTCCGAAAACTATTATTTATCATACATGTTTATTGTAGGTTTGATTGTTATGTTTGAGAAAATTCGCATACTTGTAGGGGTTGATGGCTCTGTTCAGTCTAAAAAAGCTCTCAAGGAAGCTATATCCCTTGCTCAGCACTTTTCAGGATTTATTAATGCCATAACCGTTTATGAGAAAGGTCAAGAAAAAAAGGCTCAAGCCATAATTGACGATGCCAGACACGTTTTGGATGGTGAAGGCGTAAAGTTTGATGTTTCCATGGTTGTTGGTTCTAACACAGCTAAAAGGTTGGAGAGTTACGCCAAAAAAGAGAACTTTGACTTGATTGTGGTTGGTAGCAGAGGTTTAGGCAGTAGAGTATCTATTTTGTTGGGCAGTGTTTCCAAGCAGGTTGTGGGCAATGCGTACTGCAATGTGCTGGTCGTAAAAAAGTGATTTTTAAAAACGAAAAATACCTCTGATTTGCCCTTATTTTTCCATGTTTAACCACAAATGTTTTATTCTCTACCTTATAACCATGAAATGAGGAATTAACAATGGCAAAGTGCCCCAGCTGTGGAAAAGAAGTAAAAAACGCCAAGAAAACTTGGAAAATGGCAGGTAAACCAGACAAAAAAGGAAAAAGAACTCAACTGACAATCGGACTCTACGAATGCTGTGACAAAACATTCCGCCAAGTCCTAGACAAGAAAAAAATCTAAGACTCTTTTTCCTTTATTTTTTTCCAAATTCTGTTGCTTTCACTATAGCCCTCTAAGATACCTGCAGGGTTACTGTGTTGTTTGTAGCTGAAAAGTTGGCAAATCAGTTATGGATAGTGTGAGATGAAGCAGTTTTAGCCTGCTGTGCCATAACCGTTTACTGTTACTATCACGTTTGATTGGGCACGATTTGTTTGTGCATCGATTAGGATTGCCCAGATTACGTTTTCTGAAGGAATCAACGTGAGTATATCATCATCACTTAGCCACTCTGACGTGTTTGTCGTGTAATGTTTGACGACATCGCCGACGTACACATTATCCACTGTTTCACAGCGGATTCGCACAGTGACGGTTTCGCTACTGGAGAAACTGCCTTGAAGGTTGATTTTTAGTTCGAAATTGTAAATGTTAAGAGGATGCATGCTTATGGTTGTCGCATTGCCATATTGGCTGCCTACTCCAATGGTTACTTGCTGTGTTCCGATGTCAAAGTTGCTGCCTAAACCAGAAATCCAAATGTACGCAGGGTTAAATACGCGAGCTGTCCAGTTCCCAAGAAAACTCACTCCTGCCCCAATGGTAGGGGTTCCTTTACATGTGTCCCCGATGGATATGGCGTACGAGTTTGTTGGACCATTCGCAAAAGATTCGAACACTACACCAATTAGCAGTGTCTGGCTCATCGCACCGTTGACTTTGATTCCAACCTGATTGGTTTCTCCGTTTTCCCCGATCCATACACGGGCGTTCATGATTTGGCTGTTGGAAAACTCGGCTTTTTCCTCCACATTGATAGCTATGGAATTGTCCATCATATTAAAGTAGCAACGGGATATTTCGGAGCTTTCGTATGAGCCTGTGCCGTTGCCGATTGGTGTTCTGAATGCTATGCTTTCACCGTTGTTTATGAAGTGGCAGTCTTGGATTGTTGAAGCTTCACTCCATGTGTTGGTGTTAGCGAACTCTATGGCTGTTTGGCAGTCCAAAAAAAGCATGTCTGAGATGCTTGTTGCTAAAGAATTTTCCACACGGATAGTTGTGTTGGTTATTTTTAATCCTGAAATACTGTTGTACTTAGAAAACGTGTAATCATCACCGTGAATTACTATTTTGTAGCCATTACCGTTGATTTGAGCGTTATTGCCCACTATTTTACTGTTTATCTTGTTGGTTACTAACACGTCACTGGTTAGTGTGTAGTTTCCTTTCTGCAGGCAAACAGTGTTTCCAGCAATAAGTGCGCGGTTTATTGTGTCTGAAGCGTTAGTGGATGTGTAAACGATATTGTCTGTTGCCATATTTTTTAGTTTGTATGTGCCGTCGTTTGGGTATATTATGTAGTCAAAGTTAGAGTCGTTGGTTGCTCCCTGAAAAACATGGGCTTGCTGCAGAATGAAAATGGTGTTGAATACTGTCAATCCTAAGATAACCGCTAAAATCACGGCAAGCGTGCGAGTGGACAGGGTCACTTTGGAAGACAAGTTGTGCTTCAAACTCGGATTTTAGCTTACATTAGTTAACCATTGTTAATTAAATTTTATGATAACCCGCTTACGTAAACCTACTTAATTTACTTAAACACGCCTTTTATTCGGAATACGACTGAAAATATAAAACAGGAAAAACACAATAATATTTACTGGGGAACCTTAGGATTAATCTGAAGCATTCGATCAAACGTTTGCTATTTTTTCAAAATCAGGACATAATATACTGTAAACATTGTGGCTTACATTTTTCAAAAACTAATGTTCCTCTCAGCGGCTGGACTGACTACTGTTACGGGCTACATCGTCATTGCCCTAAATGTAACGCCATAATAGAACATCACGTTAAACCCGCAATAGTGCAACCAAAAATTGACTATCATTTGTTTACTAAAAAAATAAATGACCCAGAGAAAAACTATGCATATTCCAGTGAGAACATCAAAAAAGTACAAGGTCGCCTAAAACGTCTACAGCTTCATTATCTGCGCGTGCGGCACGCCTTGGATATTAAGAACTGCTTCAGGGTGGACATATCCTTTTTTGATGGCGCACTCTACACAAGCTTGACCGACAAGATTTACAATCGTTGAGTTTTCAATCATCGCCACTGCTTCCTCAACGCTGGCTTTTCCGCCGTTGTAGAATTCGCCTTTTATTTTGAAGGTGATTTTTCCTTCCTGCAAAGTTTTTCCGAGTAAATCGCAATCACAGATGGCTAAAACTACGTGTCCTTGATTTTTTTGCAGTTTAACGTAGACATCCATCCTTTTTCTCTCTTAGAGTTGTTTTATTGCTGATTTTGCTCCGCAAGCGTTGCAGACAAGGAATGTTAAACGTTTTTCTTTGAGGATTCTTGTATCTGGACGTTTGCATACAGGACAGACAACAAAACCTTCCATGTATCTTTGTAGAAGTCGTTCAAAGCTGTCACTTCTAAATTTTCCTTGGAAAATGGCTCTTGATTCATGGAATGTTGCTGCTGTTGCCATTTCACGGGTTAGGAATTTTAGAATATGCTGTGGGTCACGGTCTAGCGTGTCTGCTACGTCTTTAAAGTTTGAAATTATTGTACGCATTCCTACAGTGCTTACGTAAAGCCTGGGAAGTTCTATTCTTTCTTTTTTGGCGGATACCTCAGGCATTTCTTGACATGCCCGCTTTAGCAGTTCATTATAATTATAGTCCATAATGCACGTCTCATCCAATTCATGGTATCAAGATATATTTAAAACTTATAATAGGATGAAAACGTATTGTCATGGTAAAATAAGCATCTTAAGACTCAAAAAATATTAATTCGAAAGCCAACTGGCTACTTAACAAAAAGCGGCAGGAAGTCCAAGTCGTGTCTGAAGATAAAACTAAACAAATGTCAAATATCCAAGCGCAAATCGCCACCTTAAAAGATAAAATCGCAAAAATAAACACTGAAACAAAAAAACAAATAGAAAAACGCGACGAACTAAACAACAAAACCAAACAAACCAACCAAGAAATAAACGGGTTGCGCGCAAAACGTGATGAGATAAATCAGAAAGTCAAAGAGCTCAAACAGCAACGCAACGAAATCCACCAAAAAATCAAGCCAATCATGGATGAGATACGCGCTATCAACGAGAAGAAGCAAGAAATACGGAAAAATGCTCCACCCATCAGGCGTGACGATGTGCAAAAGGAAATTGATGCTATTGACTGGAAAATCCAAACAGAAACCTTGGACATGAAAGAAGAAAAACGCTTAGTTGACGAGATTAAACAGCTTGAGAAGCAGCTTGGCGGTTTTAAGAAGATTGATAAAGAAAACAAGAAAATCGATGAACTTCTAAGCCAACGCAAAGCCCTTGACGCGCTTGCTGACAACTTCCACAAGCAACTCTCTGAACTTGTCAAAGCAGGGCAGGATGTTCATGCTAAAGTTATCGCTAAGGTAGACGCGGCAAAGCAGAACCGTGCAGAAGCAGACCTTATGCACAAGGCTTTCATTGAAAGTAAAGAAAAAATTCAGCAGGTACAGGTTGAAATTGCTGTGTTAACAGGACAGCTTAACGGTTTAAGAGATGCTTACCGTGCAGAAAGAGCTGAGAGCCGTGCATTGAGAGACAAAGAGTACGAAGAAAGAGCTGCTGAGCGGGCTAAAGAAAAAGAACTGATAAACATAGAAAAAACCAAGCGTGCCCAAAGCGAGCAGCAACTAAAAGAGAAAATTGGTGCCCAAGCTAAAGAAAAACTTGAACGCGGCGAAGAAGTAAACTTTGCAGAGTTTGCAATGCTTGCAGGCGACGATGAAGAAGAACATGCATAAGGTTAAATTAAAAACAAGAAATACTATAGGAAGAGTTGAATGAATAAAAAGGAAACGCAGCCCCAACCACAGAAGCGGATCCTAGTTTTATGTGTTGACAGAGACGCTGACGTAGATGTAAAAGCGGGCATTCAAACCCCTGTTCTGGGTCGAGAAGCAAACCTTAACGCTGCAGTTTCCCTTGCACTAAAAGACCCAGAAGAACCCGACGCAAACGCCATGTTTGAAGCAGTCAGCCTCTACGACCGGCTACAGAAAGAAAAAAAACAACACGAGTTTTTTGAAGTTGCTACAATTTCCGGCTCTGAAATCGGCGGCGTAAATGCAGACCGAAAAATCGTCGAAGAACTCACGGGATTGCTTGAAAATTTTAACGCAAGCGAAGTTATCCTTGTGTCTGACGGTTATAGTGATGAGGCAGTTTTGCCGTTGGTAGAATCCCGTGTACCCGTTTCTTCAGTTCGCCGCATAGTAATCAAGCACAGTGAATCTATTGAAGAGACCGCCGCTGTCTTCACCAAGTACATGCGACTAATCGTGGAAAATCCCAAGTATGCACGTATAGCTTTAGGTTTGCCTGGAGTGCTGGTTTTCATTTTCGGTGTGCTGTGGGCAGCCAACTTTGTCATTCCAGGCGCAATAAATTACTATTTCATAGCAATCATTCTTGTGATAGGCGGTTTTTTGCTGTTCAAAGGGTTTGGTGTTGATAGATTTGGAAAAGATTTCTTTACGTGGGTTCGTGAGTACTCTCCGCCTCCGCTTCCAATACAAATCTCCAACTACACAATAATTGCAGGGCTCCTATGTGTTGCAGTAAGCCTCTACGTTGGCGTAAGTAATATCAGCGTGAACGCAGGACCTTTCCCAAGTGATGCAGCTGGTTGGATTGGTGCTATACCAAAATTAACCTCTTACTTCATCAGAGGAGTCATGGATCTTTTAGTTGTTGGTTTATGTATTGTTCTTTTGGGCAGAAGCATCAGACTATACACTGAACATGACTCTCGGGTGCTACGTAATGTTGCTTTGATTGTTCTGGTTGCTTGGTCACGGTGGATTATGGAGGCAACAGCAAACATAATCTACAACTCCTACAATATTCCCCTGCAACCAAACATTAGCGACCCCAACTTTGCCACGTTTGTGTTCTCGATAATTGTAGGTATCTTGATTGGCATTGCTTCGATATTGTGTATTATGATTGTGCAGCGTTCCTCCAAGTGCTTTTTTAGCAAAACAGACGATGATGATGGGGATGTTCCGCTTCAGTCTTCCACAGCAGACTCTTCAGCAGCTAAAAGTGAGCAGTAGCCTTAACAATCTCCTTTATAACCTAGTAATCTTTAATTGAAACCTTCCTGGTTTAGCTATGATGCAATCTGCTGGTAAAATCTGTAATCTTGAGAGGTCCGCTTAGTGCTTACAAAAATTCTCTCTGTCATCGGAGCATACAAACTGTATGAGAAATGGCTTTGGGACCAAGTTAAAAACGGCGAAAAAGTAGAACACATCGCAATTGTTTTGGATGGTAACAGGCGCTGGGCAAACCAAAAAGAGCTCAATCCGTGGCTTGGGCATAAAAAAGGTGCAGATACCGTGGAGGAATTGCTGGAGTGGTGTCAAAAACTCGGTGTCAAATTCATTACGCTTTACGCGTTCTCCACTGAGAATTTTAAGCGTACCTCTGATGAAGTGGATGAGATTATGCGAATCGCTATGGAGCGTTTCCGTAAACTTCTCACGGATGAGCGTATTCACAAAAACAAGGTTCACGTCAAAGTCATCGGTCGGGTGAATTTGTTGCCAGAGGATTTGCAAAAACTCATAAGTGAAGTTGAGCAGGCAACGGCGGATTATGATAATCAGTTTTTGAATTTCGCATTTGCATATGGCGGCAGGGCAGAAATCGTAGATGCAGCAAAAGTTATTGCGGAGAAAGTAAAGGATGGCGGTTTGCAAATAAAGGATATTGATGAGGAACTGTTTGAAAAATACCTATACACCGCACATATGACCAAACAGGAACCCGACCTCATCATTCGAACCTCAGGCGAAGAGCGTCTGAGCGGCTTTTTGTTGTGGCAGTCGGCGTATAGTGAATTGGCGTTTTTGGATGTTTACTGGCCTGACTTTCGCTTTATTGATTTGTTGCGTATTATTCGTACTTTTCAGAAGCGTAAGCGTCGTTTCGGCGCATAAGGCAATCAATGGTAGCAGAAGGTAGTGAATGGCGCAATGCAATCGGGCAATAGTCTGGTCTATAAGAGCTATTTTTTGTCCGTCAACCTGCCATAGCCCATCGGGTTCCCATAAACAATTTTGGCACTATGAAAACATGAAAAAACCAGCAATACACACCACCAAAAGTTTTCAACATGTTAATGGTTTGATTTTCAACAATTACAGACCTCCCCTCTATCGTTTCTGCAATGAATTTCTAATAGGCTCCAAATAGACAGCAAATAGGGTTTTGTTCACGGAGCCTTTATTGCCTTCCCCGCTTCATATTTTGTTGGGTTGGTGAGTTGGTGTGTGGCTATCGCTCCTTTGGAGTGAGGAAACTCCGCTCACATGTAGAATTGCAGCGTCCTCTCGGGGCGCATGGCGAGAGCCTTGGCAACGGAGCAGAAACGACACGTCCCCCAAACGCTGATGAATGAGGCACCCTAAAATGCCGACGAGTCTGGGTGGAAGCGGTGAAACGGCCGTCCTGCAAGTGGAAAGGGCAAACAGACGCCGATGAAGAATCTACCGGAAGGCGACAGGTAGCCCGATTAGCCAAATGCCACAGACAACAAAAAGCGGGTTACAACCAACACACCACAACCCAATACAGAAAAATAGACGTACCTTCACGATACAGTTCTCGGGAAGGTTCTTTATCTTATTATTCTTTTTAGTTTTTTATTTCCTTTAAGGTACTGGCTAGCTGTTCTTCTAATTGTGATACTGAATTCATACTCTTCTTTAAATTTTCAATAGATATAGATACTGCTTTGCAGTCGCTCATGCACTCACACCCTTTAATATTCACATCTCTTAATTTTTGAAACATTAAGTGTAAAAATCCTAAGGTAACAAGGATAAATAGCATCCCAGTTAGAACAAAAGTTATTGAAATAAACAACAACATAGCACTATAGCTAACATAAGACAAGATACATAGAAGAATAGATATAAAAAATGTTGAAATCGAAAGGAGCAACAAGCTTACAATGTTTTTATTAATATAACTAGAAATGTTTATGGTCTTATTTCGAGCAGCTTGTAATACTTTTAGGAGGTCCTCGCACTTATTATCAATTGTTTTAATTTGCTCTTTTATATTAAATATCATATTTTCAAGAGATTGCTTTTCTTTCGGACAAAAATTTGGAACCTTTTGAAAGAAATCATTTGCTTTTTCAAAAAAGTTTTTAGCAATAGACGAACAATTTTTCACATCACTTTTAAAATTATTTGAATATACAATTTGGTCATCAATTTTTTCAAAAATTTTTGTAATAGTGTCCTCAAGTTTGGCTATATAATAAAAGCTAATAGCAGCCAATAAGCTAGCTAAGATACCTACCGTTTGAATCAAAGTTTTAGACAAGTCAGCAATACTCTGACTCGTTAACCGAGTGAAAGAATCTGAGAAGAATAAGTAGTTAACAACTAACCAAAATATAATAATACAAAAAACTATGAAACATGCTAGTTTCATCCACTTAATGGGTAGCATAAATCAAAGGCATGGCTCTATCTATTTAAAATTTTGGCGGGAGCACAACTGTTTTTGAATATAATCATTTTAATAGGATTTATCAGTTCAATCTAAAAAAATAAGAAACATTGCCGTAGCAGCACTTTGTTTTGGGAGTAGATAGTTGTTATTTTTTAGGTTGTTCTGTTTCCGTGGCTGCTTTAACTGGCTTCATGGGTTCATCACAGCATATTAGGCATTCATCTGTGCATCCGCAGGGTTCTTCAATTAAAACAACAAGCCCGCATTCGTCACATTGGTATTTTTCACCTTTACGTTTAACCAAAAAATTCACCTTCTAAAAATTTAAATTTTTGTCCAATAAAATAATTTGTTTTAAGAAAATATAAAAATTTCTAAATCCTCGCTGGATGCAGTATACTACTTGAGTAGCTGCAGTGGTATAGTGTTAAAGGTTGTTGTCTATTCCGTTTATGGGGATAAGGTTGCTTTCGCCTGTTCTCATGTTGCCTGTCGTGTTTATCCAAACTGGGCTTACGGTTGGGTTGTGTAGTGTTACTTCTCCTATCCAGACGCCGCCTTCAAACGGGGTGGTTTTTGTTGGGGTGATTGTACCTGAGGACACGATGAGGTTGTTTGTTCCCGTGTAGCTTGTGAAGGAGTTGCCAAATTGGTCACGGGCTCGAATTGTTATGTTGAAGGGTTCGCTGGGTGTTGCAGGGTATTCTATGGCGTCAAAGGTGAAGTGGTCCAGAACAAGCGGGACATTGCTTACGTAGAAGATGTTACTGATTCCGTTTTTTCCGCCGCCCGAGGTTGAAATGAGTGCTTCTGAAGATGAGTTATCTGAGAATGTGATTTGGCCTGTCCAGATGCCGTCGGTGAAGTTGGTTGTGCTTGTTGGTGTAATGGCGCGTGGTGAGGTGAAGGTGTTGGTTCCTGTGTATTCGGTGTATACGTGGTCGTTTTGGTCCATTGCGCGTATGGTGACTTCGAAGGGTTCACCGGTTGTTTGGGCTTCAAGGTATATGAATGAGAAGTGGTGCAGTGTTGGTCGGGTTTCTTGGTAGGCGAATAAACCACTTAAGCTGGCTACGCCTATTATTGCGCCGACCGCGATTATTATGATTAAAATTATTGCAACAATTATGGATGAAACTGCTTTGATTGAATGTTTAAAGCGGAAAAATTTTTTCAAAGCTTTTGGCTTCATAGGTTCTCTGCACTTACCGCTAAAGTGCTATTGCATACTATTTAAAATTATAGAATTTGCAACAAGTAGAACACGTAACCATAGTAGTTGTTATATCTGCGGAACATTTCAATTTCCTTCTCTTCAGCTGCAAAATACTGTAGCGCCTCAGGGTCACCTTTGTGCTTGGCTTTTAGACTGGGCAATTTGGCTTCTATGGGCATGTAGTAATTGTCAAACCAGCTTTTTTTAGGAAGAATAAAAGTGGTTATGACCTGATAACCTGCCTTTTTTGCGGTTTCAACGTTTTCCTCAATGGTTTTTACGCCTTCGCCGAGTCCCTCATACATTTCTTTCATATACGCCGCAAGCTCACGAGGTCTATCTGTTCGTAGCCAAGTAAGCTCCGAAAGAACCAAGTACCCCTTATTTGCTAGTAACGGTCTCCATTCTGTTAAGCCCTTCGCAAACCCAATGATGAATATGGCACCTTCACACCAGACTAAGTCAAAGCTTTTTTTGAGGTATTGAAGGTTGAACATGTCACCTTTGACGGTTTTGATTTTGTCGCTTATGCCTGCTTTTTTGGCGTTAAAGTTTAGTTGGTCTAAAAAGGGTTGGTGGTTATCTAAGGCGATTATTTGTCCGCCAGAAAGTTTGGCTACTTCTATAGTTTGCATGCCTGGACCACACCCAATATCAAGGATTAGTGGGTTTGCAGGCAGATTTTTGAGCATTTTAAAAGCTCTTTTTGTTGATTGGTTGTCTCCAGGACCTTCTCGGGGCAAGTTACTGTGTACTTCGTAGAATATTGGCGGCATTTCCATTGAGTGTCAAATCCTTGAGTGGAATAATATTTGAATGCTAATATGCTTATTGTTAGAATAACAGACTGAACAGGTTGCTGTACAGCATAAAATATTTGAGACCTTGAGGAAAAATACTATTGATACTCTTGTTTAGTCTTTCCATGTTTTGAGGTCTGAGGGGTTTTCTTTTTTTAAGGCAGCTATCAAGCCTTCGCGTTCTTTTTCTGGAAGCAATGCACAAACGCCCAGTTGAACTTGACCATTTTGTTCCTGCGTTGGAGTGGTTTCTTTAAAGATGCAGTGTTTTTTGCCTTTGGATAGTAGTATGCATTTTATGTTTTGGTTGTAGTCGCAGCAGACTTTGCGTCCGAACTTGCCCATAATGTGTCTCCACAGCATCTTTTGGTGTATAAGTTAATAAAAATGTAGTTTCAACTTCGCATTTTTTTGGAGGATATGCCTTTTTCTACAATACATCTGTACACTGTAGAATACAAATATGACCTCATGTTTTTCCATTTTGCACTACAAATGTTAAAGCACACTTGATAACCCCTTTGTTTTTTAGGGGTTGCTTGAGAAAAATGTCAACGTTTTTCAGTTGAACGACTTGTTTTAGGCTTGTTTTTTCTTTAAAGCTTTTGACCCACAAAGCCTAAGCTATTAGTGAATATTATGGGGAATGAAAAGCAAACAGCAAAAGCCATTCACGAGTTAAGCGAAAGCACTGTTGACTTCCACAAAGCTATGAAAACAACCACCCAAACTACCGTGCAGACCCAAAAGCTTTGGCGGGAAGGAAACAAATCCAACCTAACAAAAATTGGCATGGCCTGCATCGTGCTGCCTGGACCTACACCATTTGGCGAAATTGTTGGCGCAGGCTTTTTGGTGGCTGGTGCTGTGCAGAAAGGTGTACAAAAAAAGACTTTGTACGTGAGTGATTTTAAGAAAAGTCTTGATTGTATTCAAAAAGAGTTGCGAGCTACAAGGAACTGTTTGCGGCTTTAACTTGTATTTTTTGCAAGATTTTTAGCGTTTTCTTTGGGTGTATTGTTTAATTAGCTGTTTTACTTATTTATTATTGAGGGATTTTTTTGGCGACACCTCAAGAGGAAATAAAAAGGCAGTTGCCAAGTGTAATCGACATTGCTTATGAACAATACAAACGTAACTTGCCACGTTACCGTATAGCACGAGAATTAATGAGTCCCAACGTAATCACCACAACACCTGATGTTCTGCTAGAAGATGCAGCTAAGATAATGGGTGACGCCCACATTGGAAGCCTGATTGTAACAAAATACAAAACACCCATAGGCATAGTTACTGAACGGGACTTGCTTAGTAAAATTTTGGCTCTGGGCCTGTTTTTGAGAGATGAAAAAGTTGAAGAGGTAATGTCTTATCCGCTGGTAACAGTTTCGGGTGATGCGAAAATAAAAGATGTAGCCCGTCAAATGATTAACAAAAAAAGCCGACTAGCCGTGTACGATGCTGGAACATTAATCGGTGTTATAACAACGTCGGATTTAATCAAGAGCTTACCTGATGTTCCTGAAACCGAGGTCAAAGTTGATGATTTCATGACAAAAAACATTCTCACAGCCGATGAAGACACAACGGTTCTTGCTGTAGCAAAAATTATGGGTTACAAACGCGTAGGCAGCGTAGTAATCACTCGACAGGGCGAACCATTTGGGCTTTTCACTGAAAGAGATTTGCTAACCAATTTTTTGGCTAAAGGCAAAACATTATTCACAGAAGTTGGGTTTGAATGTTCACAGCCGCTCATTGTGATTCCTTCAGGCACAAGCGTTCACCGAACAGCCGCAACTATGGCGCTACGGCACATTAGACGATTACCCGTCATGAAAGACGGCAAGTTAATCGGCATCATCACCGCACGAGACCTTGTTGAAGCTTACGCAAAATAATCCCCTTTTTTTGTAGTCGCCGCTTTTAGGGGTGTTTCTTTTGAATCACATATGTTTCTGTGCATGAGCACATTTTAGAAAAGCAAGTGTATACGAAATGTGTTTTAATTGGTGATGCATATTTTTCCTTTAACGTGATTGACAAAAACGTTAACTTTGGAGATGATTAATTTGTCTAAAAAAGCAAAGAAAGCAGCAGGTTTAGAGCAGCACAAGAAACTTCTACGTGAAAAAGAACAGAAACGTAAAGAACGAAAACAAGTGGCTCTACCAGCTAAGCATGCGAAAGGCAAAAAATAGTACTACATAAACCGCTTTTTTTTATTTTTTAAAATATTAGGCGTAGGCGCGGGTCAAATGCAGGCGTTTGCTTGCCTGAAGTTAACTAATATTTTACAATTGTTTTTGGCTAACTTTTGGGTTCAACTTGTAATGTCGTGTGCTTAATCCCGAATTTATCAATCAGCAATCGATTAATTTTCTCAATAAGCACGGTTACGTCGGCAGTACTGGTTATGTTTGCCTCTATCTGCGCTGTCAAGGAATACATACCTGAAGTGATTTCCCATAGGTGCATGTCTGTGATGGCAACGACTTGGGGAAAGTTAGCTTTGATTTCTGCAGTTACAACATTGATGTTCATGCCTTTGGGTGCGGTCTCCATCAGCACATTAACTGAATCACGCATCAACCCAAAAGCCCAAACAAAAATCAACATTGAAATCCCAATACCCAACAAGGGGTCAATGATGTACCAGCCTGTTACTGAGACTATAACTGCACCAATAATAATGGCTATAGATGATGCCATGTCTGCGAACATGTGCAGAAAAGCTCCTTTAATGTTCAAGTCATTTTTTGTGCTGTTGTGAAGGAGCAGAATACTTATGCCGTTTGCAGCCAACCCTGCTAATGCGACCAGAAACATTTCAAAACCCAGTACAGGCTGGGGATGTAGTAATCGTTCTATGCCTTGGTAGAATATGTAAGCTGTTACAGCAAAGAGGAATATGCTGTTGGCGAGGGCGGCGAGGATTTCTGCGCGGTAGTATCCGTAGGTTCGGTGGTGGCAAGGTTGTTTGCAGGCGATTATGATTGCGGTAAAGCTGATTGCTAAGGCGAATAGGTGAGTGAACATGTGACCTGCATCACTTGCTAGTGCTAGGCTACCGGTTAGGATGCTACCAAAAACTTCGATTACCATGACGGCGGCGGTTATGGTCATGGACAGGAGTAGGCGGGTTTTTGTGACGTTTTTGTATTCATGGATGTTAGATATTTTGTCTGTATTGGGGTCGTGACTGTGATTCGGCATTATTCAACCAACATTTAACCAAGGTTTAAGTTCTTTATTTAACAATAACTCATTCAACGTCAACTTTTTAACAATTAAAAACAAAGAAGGCAACAAGCCAAACAAGGAATCTTTAAATAAGCGACATAACACCTTATTTTTGGCTGACTTTTGGCACCTTATTGGTGCCGTAGCGCCCTCAAAAAGCCACGCAGTGAAGGGCATGTCGGTTTTTTGATGAGCGCTACGCCAATTTAACTAATATACAGGAGACGATTTTTTGAAGAAACACAGCAATAAATATCTGCGCATAGTTTTGGCTTTTGCAGGTTTTTGCCTAATCTTTTTGGCTACAACTGTATCTGCAAACCCTCCAGGAATAACCCTGACCAGCTGTGACTCCACAGGCACCCAAACCGAATCCTACACTGTAGGCCAAGCAATGTGCCTTAGCGGAACAGGTTTTGCACCATCTACAACCTATAACGTGTACGTTGTTAACCATACAGAATGGACCGAGGGCAGAGCAATTCCTGAGCGGGTCGCTGGGTCAGCAACCAGCTTAACTACGGATGAATCTGGCGAGTTTTTTGCGTTCGTCATGTGGTCCACTGCAGAGGAAGGCGTAACTGACATGCTTGTTGATGCGGACGGTAACGGCGTATACAACAGCGCCATAGACGCGTTAGATGATAACCACGTTACCAGCCTGTTTGTTGTTCCCGAGTACCCTTTGGGCGTATTGATTGCTGTGGTCACGGGATTTGTGGCATTTGTTGTTTTCAAAAACATCGGTGGCTTCCGAGAAAGCTTCCTGAAACTCTTGCATTTGTATAGTTAGTAAGCTGTTGATGGTTGGTTGGCAGAGTTTAGTGGGGTTTAATTTGGGTATAATGTGTGCGTAAATTTGAAAAATCGTTTAATAGGCTTTTGAGGTTTTGAGGGCTGAGGAACAGCCAAGATGAACCAGAAAACTGCAAATCAACTCCGCATTTACAAGATTGACATGTCCCAAACTGCCAAAGATGGCGCCTTCCAATGCCCAAACTGTAAAACAATCATCTCCCCCGATGACACATCCGAAAAAGTCTACACCATCTACAGCATCGCTTTAACCGACAACAACCTTCAAGAAATGGTGCTTCACTGCAAAAAATGCCTCAGCACTATACATTTAGTTGGGTTCCGCGAAATCCGTCCCTCCAAAAAACATCCAAACTCCAAAAGGCAAGGTAACCCACATCTAAATCCCCCTCAAGAGGCAAAATTTGAAAACAGCACCGTCTAAGGCAACTAGAAAGAAAAACAAAATTTGCTCATGCTTGGCTGTTGCCTTTTCTCCTTTCCTTATCAGCTCCAGATGACTGCACTACCTAAAAATCTGCGTGTTCACCTAAATTTTGAGTGCTGATACGTGTAGTCTTTGCTGTTGTAGGCGTTAACTGTTCTTCTTGTGCTTGAACGCAGCATATCTGAGGCGCAAAACGCGATGTTTAAAACATCAACGGTTAGGTTCATAGCGTATTCTAAACCCATTATTGCAAGAATCGACGTGGACAGCAAGGGTTGCAGTGGCGACTCTTGGCTTAGGCGGTCTTTGGCAAGTTCAATTTGGGGCAAGGGCACGATACCCCGCGAGATAATGACGGAGTCGTAGTAGCGTTTTTGCGTGGGCGCTTCAAGTTCAGCTTCGAGAATGCTGGGATCATCTATCTCCGCACTGAAACAGTTTTGGACAACATTGATTGCCCGCATACAATCCACTTTGTCTTCAAAATCTACCCCCTTCAAAATCACTTCACCGCCCGCTGCTTTAAGCCTGAACCGAAACATTTCCCCGTCACGGTAGAGTTCATATTTTGGACTTATGAGTCGCAGGTTGGTGATTATAGTTTGGTCATCGATAGGGGCGTCACAGTTGAGTTTGATTTGTTCTATAATGTTTAGGCATTCGCCTTGTTTGTCGAATGGTCCCCCAAATCCAACGATTTGGTATTTGTCATCAAATAAACGGAAGTGACTTTTGTTTTGAAAATCGCGGTAAACCTGAAATTTGGGGCACATAAAACAAGTTAACGGCATCTCTGAAATAAGATTTTCGCATAAGCTGCAAAATTTAGTAAAACACACTATACAATAAAGAAAACAGGGAACCGCCACAAGCCTTCTTGAAATCTTTAAAATATTCGTGTTTTCAGGGTTACACCTGCAGATTTGCCCGCTCCACCCCACGCCGCAACAGCCGTGAACGTGCTTCAGCCAAAACCCGCTTGTGGGTAACAGGCAACCCCAAATCATTAGCCGTCAACGACACGATTTTCTGCACCAAAACCTGAGCCGCCCGAGCAATCTCCTCAACCTCAGCAATGTCGGCTTCATCACAACCCACACAAGCGCAGGTAAAGGGAAAATTCAAGTCCACTTCAATGCGGTTTTTCTTATAATCAAAATCCACCAAGTCAAACGGCTCTAACCTGCAAATCTGTGGGCGTACAGAGTAAATTTTGCATTTATTGTCCTCACCCAAAAACCAGCAGCCTCCATCTTCTTTGCGTTTAACCCATAAAACCCCATTCTCATCTGGACCCTCAACAAAATCCGCAAACCCCTTCTCTTCGATACGTTTTTTCTCGGTTTTGCTCACGTCGGGCGGCTGCATTTTACAGCATGTTCCGCAGTTTTTGCATTTGAAACCTACGTTATTGGGAAAAACAACATTATTGAAGTTCAAGGTAGTTTAGACGTAGAGAAAAGGGTTAATTAGGATTTGGGAAACGCAGTGTTACATTTCAGGAAGGCAACATTAGTTGGGCAGGTCAAATCCTGTTGCTTCTCTAAATTTTGTTTTGAAAATCCATTCGAAATTATTCATGTTTCGGGGGTAAATAGAGATTAGTTTTTTGTTTCTACTGTGATAAATTGCCATCTTCCTTTTCATATTTCGGACATATTCAGTTCTCGTATGATTGTCGTCGGCATCTACAAGTCCCCAATACTCAACATAAACATCAAAATCGGGCAGATAGAAATCAGGTCGGCGTATATGGTAATCAGGAGAGTCTTCGTAACGGTAATTAATGCCCTGTTCAGCAAAATAATCTGCAATTCTTTTTTCTTGAATACTTTTAACAGCTTCGCCTTTTAGTGTCGTTGATTTAATGCCATATTCTCTTGTTTGACTGGCATTTGACGATTTTATTATGGCCCAAATTATTACAACTACAAATAAGAATATCCATATTATTACAATTGAAAATAAAGGTGTAATGTCAGCCATGCCTGTTGATATAACAAGGAAGCTTTTTTAAAATTTGTGAACCTTTGGTTCTTATGTACCTATTAAGTGATACGCTACTATTTTTTGGGTTTATACACTATTAGAGTGTTAGGCAGGTTATCGCCTCGTTTAGTTTTCCAAATATTTCCCAATTGGCAGGCAAATCCGTGCTTAGACGCGAGCGCTTTAATGCATTCTATGGTCTGTTCCTCAAAATTGCCACTCAGCATAACCTGATAACCACCCAATGCAGATACAGGAGCCACCAACTGCAAGTTCTGTCCATCCAAACCCGCACAACCCTCAAGCAATTCCTTTATGAGGGCGATTGCTTCGTTTCGCTTCAATACAACCCCTTCAGGGTGTTGGCGTAAATGTCAAAATCCACTTTAGAAAACAGCACAAACGTCACCCGCTCCAAATCATCGTCGCTTTTTAGGAAATCAACCACCGCTTTTAATGCCACCTGAGCCGCTTCCTCTGTAGGGTAGCCATACGCGCCTGTGCTGATAGAAGGGAACGCTACGGTTTTAAGCCCCTTCTGCACCGCCAATTTAAGGCAGTTCCGATACGCAAGCCGAAGCAGTTTGGATTCATCCTGCAAGCCTCCCCGCCAGATGGGACCAACCGTGTGAATCACGAATTTTGCCTTGAGATTCCCGCCCGATGTGATAACTGCCTGTCCAGTGGGTAATCCATCAGGCCAATCTGTCGCACGGATTTTTTTGCATTCTTCGAGGATTTTTGGTCCGCCCACACGGTGAATTGCGCCATCCACGCCTCCGCCGCCCAACAGTGTGCTGTTTGCTGCGTTTACGATTGCGTCTGCTTTTACATTGGTTATGTCGTCTTGGATGAGTTGTAGTTTAGTTATTGCGACATTTATTTCCATAAACTAACACTTCCCGTCAGCCTATATAACTGTGCTAATCGCAGACCAAAGCGCGGAACCAAAAAACCATAAACCAAACCCGACAAACACTGCTACACAAAACAGTACAACACCCTGATGCACTCGCTCAGTCCAGAACCGCTGAGACTTAAAAATTGCCCAACCAGCCACGGCGTACCAGAGAAAATCACAGCTCCAATGCACCCCCGCGAACACGGAAAACCCCCAAAACCCAAAAAGTTTCGCATTCAAAACCAGCGCTGTTCCAATGGTTAGCCACCAAAGGATGAAGCCTGCGTTGGCTGCCGTTGTGTAGATGCCTGCTAAAATGGAGTCGCGTTTGGTGATAGGCGGGGGGTTTTCTTGCTTGTGACGGTTACGGAATGTTTGTACACCCATAAAAACCATCAAAGCACCCCCAACTAAGCCGACCGTGACCTGCACAAAGAGCGGAATAGCGAACTGGCTGAGAGCAAAAAATATGAGACACATCAAAGGAAACTCAACGATACCGTGCCCAACTGCGATTAGGGCGCCTGCGGTTTTGCTTTTTGCGGATTTTTGGATGGTGACGGCAAAGAGTGGACCAGGCATGAGTACGCCTGAGAGTGAAATCAACACAACGGAGGCTAAGAATACGTAAAAGTTAGTTATATAATCCAAGCGTGCACTGCCTCCTCTATTCATTATTAGTTTTGCGTTGTTGCATTAAGTGTTTATGGCACGCAACATTCCTATTTGCCACCTATTAGGCTCCTAATAGCCAACCTATGCAGAAACAATAAGGAGAGGTCCAAGAAAAACCTAAGAGGAAGGCTCTCTAATGGCGCATTTTTCAACCAAAAAAATTATGAGCAAATTTAAACATGCCTTTTCTGTTATCGCTTTTTGGGTTTAGTTTTCTTTTTGCTTGCGCCCTTACTTTTCTGCGGCTTACTCTTACTTGCAACTGGCGGAGTTATCTGCTCAAAAATCATCGTTGACATAAAACGCACCCCACGCATACCATCAACCATCACTGCCAAATTTGAAATACCCTCATCCAACGCACGCTTCAACTCTTCTATAGCGATGCTTTTTTGATAAACAGCCTGCAAAGGATTACTTTCACAGTCGGGAGTTCGGGGGATTGTTGCGGATTTGCCGATGCCGCATTCAAACAGTAGCAATGCGATGTCTTTTTGTATGAGGGGTGTAGCTAACGAAGTAAGCAGGCAGTAATCGCCCAATGCAGCTTCAAAACCAGCCAATGCCGCAGCCGCGGGTTTTTGGAGTTCTTGTGGGTCAACAACAAATCTGGCTATGGCGGGAACATGTTTGGCGTAGGCGTCTGCTTGCTCTTGTGAGGAAACAACTATAACGACCTCATCCACGTACTCACAAACGTTGCTTACAGCTGTTTTTATGAAGGGTTTGCCGTTAACTTCCATGAGTCCTCTGTCTTGACCTGCTTCGTTAAAGGGTAAAATGATTGCTGACCTGTTCATTTGAATGCACCTTGCCAACATAGAAACGTGAATGTTTTTAGATTTATCGGAAAAATAAAAAGGGTTTGTTAGAGTTTGCTAATCAGTGACAGCGCCGCAACAACTAGGAATGCGATGCCAGTCCAGAATAGGTCTCCGCTGGTGAGCAAGTACACGACTATGGCGACAATCGCGGCGGGGATGAGCACCAGAAACAGCTTAATTACAATGATTATGGCAAGAGCGATAATTACCAGAACAATTAGTGCGGTTAAGTCAAGGTTAAAGCTGCCTAAGGTGAAATGAAGCAATAAGGTAAGCAAAGAGAAGTCCATACAGATACCTCAAAAACATTTTGCTATGCATAGTAATATAGGTTGTGCCCAGCGTTAAGCCTTGATTTTTGAGCGGATTTTAGGGATAACTTCCTTTTGGGCTTGCAACACGCCAAAAGAGGAAATCCTAAAGTGGTCATCAACCGTTCGGGTTACACAATTATTCTTAACCAGTTCGCCAAGTCTTGTGCTTACGATTTTGCTGCTTTTGCCCAGTTTAATCTGCAAAGCATCCTTTGAAAGAGACGCTTGCTCAACCATTCCAAGCTCGCATCCAACAAACTGCGCCAGCAACCAAACCAAAAGCGCCTCATTATCTGTTAATTTCGCCTTAGAAACCAGCAGGTTAGCACCTTCCGCTGAGAAAGCCACAAGCCCCTCAAGCTCAGAGGCGATTTTTTGCACATTCACGTTGAGCGCAAGTTTTTTGGCAAGCTCAAAAGTGGGCAAGGCATTCTTAAAGAAATTATTTATTTGTAGCCAAGCTTCTTGGGGTTCATCTACAAGTTTTTCTTCAAGCTGCCCATATTTTAGGTGAACTTCAACTTTGACGGCGTTACTCAATTCATTTTACCTCTAATTTTGGATATAACATCCTCTTCAACCCATTTCTCGCCCTGAATGGTTAATTTGAAGTCGGGTTTGCTGGGGTCGGGTTTGAAGACTTGTCCGCGTTTGGTCATTTCATTGAGACGTGCGGGAACCATACTTTTGATGCCGCTTGATTCGAGTAGTTTTTGGACTTGGGCGGCGGTGTTCTTTTTGTCTTCTGAAGCGTATAAAATCAAGCCGACGTCTTCGTAGTGGGTGAGTTTTTCGCGTGTTACAATTACGGGTCCTTCAGTGGTTAGTTCAACTATGCCTTTGAGTTGGGCGCCGCTGGGTGTTACCTTGTTTGAGACGAAGTCCCCGAGTTTTTCCATAAAATTTTCGGGAATTGCTTCGAGAAGGTTCATGACTTCTGTGGGCGAATCTCCCTCTAAAACCAGTTCTCCAAAGGCGGTTTTGATTTTGGCTTGAATACGTTTCATTTCGCGGTCTCTCTTGCATATAAGCGAGTTATGCCTTTTAGAGATTGTTTACATAAAAATGTCAAAAATAAAGGAAAAAATTAGGGAATACGCTGCCGAAGCAATTTACCTACAAGTTCAGGGTTGGCTTTACCTCGAACTTCCTTCATCACGGCACCCATCAACAAACCAAACGCGCCTTTGCCCAACTTCTCAATAGCCGCTTGGTTTTGGGTGATAACTCGGTCAATGATGAGTTTAAGGTCAGCCTCAGAGAGCATCTTCAGACCCAAAGCTGCAACCGCGTCCTCAACGGTTTTGTTCTGATTCTTGGCAAGCCATGAGAACACGTCGGCAAGGGATTCCTTAGCCAGTTGTCCAGAACCCACAACACTAAAAATCGCCTTTATCGTGCCATCATCAACGTTTTCAACGTCCACACCATCACGTTTCAGCGCCTTAATGGTTTCCGTTAGAAACACCGAAACAGTAGACGCTGCCACTCCACTTTCCTTCACCACAACCTCAAACAGACCGCCATATTCGGAGTCAACCAGCTGTTTGGCAAGTTTCTCGTTGAGCCCATACTGCTTCATTAGCCGCGACAGTTTCTTTTCTGCTGGTTCTGGCAGGTTTGACTGGATGTTTTCTACGAGTTCAGGGGTGATTTGCAGGGTGGGAATGTCAGTTTCAGGATACATACGGGCTGCTCCTGGGCGGGGTCGCATGTATCGGGTTGTGCCGTCATCTTTGGCGGTTCGAGTTTCCTGCGGAATACCAATGCAGACTTGTTGTGCACGTTCAACAACGGCTTTGAGTGCGTCCTGCGTGTTCTCCGCCGTGTCGGCAACAAACACCACAGCATCAGCCTCAGAGGCACCGACTGCTTTTCGTAGTGCATCGGTTTCTTCTGGCGTAATTCCATAGTTTGTGAGTTTCTCGTCTGTGTGGAATATGCCGCCGACTCTACCCCAGAATTTGGCGTAATCCGAGAGTTCGCTGCCCAAACGGAAATTCGGCATCAATTCATGACCAGTCAAGCCTGCAAATCCTGCAAGTTTGACGGCTAGGACTTTTTGATTTTTATCTACGGCTTTGCGGATGACTTTGCTTTTTGTGTCTTTGAAAATGCCTGTTAAGTCAACGAATTCTGGTGTTAAGGTTTGGGGTGTGATGCCTCGTTTTTTGAGTTCTTCTTTGATTGCGATTAAGTTAAGTTGACGCTGAACCTCATAATCCACAACGGTAGAGATTAACTCAAGTTCCTGAACACCCTTAATCTCAATAAGCGCGCCGTTTGGCAAGGACACGTTTAGGTCTTGACGAATCGTGCCCAAACCGCGCATGACTTTTCCTGTGTCACGTAAAATTCTGCCAATCGCAAACGCGACTTCCTGAGCCTCCATGGGCGAGTAAATCACAGGAGCAGTAGCAACCTCAATAAGCGGAATCCCCAATCGGTCGATGCGGTACCTTATGGTTTTGCCATTATCCATCGTGCCAGTTTTACGTGCGGCATCTTCTTCTAGGCTTGCGGCTTGCATCGGAATGATTTTGTCGCCGACTGTAATGTGACCATCCAACGCGATAATGCAGGTACGCTGAAAACCAGTGGTGTTTGAGCCGTCAATCACGGTTTTACGCATAACATGAACCTCATCCACGGGCTGCATATTCATCATAAGCGAGGCAGTCAGGACGACCGCGACGGCGTCGGCGTTGATTGGGTGGGGCGGTTCCTCATCCATTTCGACAAGGCATGCACTTTTGCGGTTAGCTTCGTAGAGGACTTTCATGCCTTTTTGAAACTCAAAATATGCAGCAGGGTCAACCTGTCCCAGTTCGCTCTGAGTTGGGCGCAATCTACGTAGGAAAGTGATTTCTGGTTGTTCTTTGAAGAGTTCGGGTTTGCAGCTGCAGAACAGTTTGGAGTCCACGTTTAGCTGCTGGTGAATTTCCAAGCCAACTTTTAAGCCGACTTTTGCATAGTCAATTGCCATTTTATTGTCCTCCTTCATGGATTTTGTCTTGCGGACGCGTTCGGGGTGAGAGTTCGCCTGCAATGTTGGTTTTTAGCAGTTTTTTGGCTTCGGTTGGGTTGTTAGTTTGTCCAAGCGCCCACATCAACTTCACCAAACCTGTCTCAGGGAACATATCATCCAATGGGACAACACCAAGCGCTTGTAGGTCACGTCCTGTATCGTAAACGTTCATGTTAACCCGTCCCCAAATGCACTGCGATGCCAACGCAACAACCACCTCTTTTTCAGCTGCGCGTTTTAAGGCGTCAAAGCAGTATTTGCTAACGTGCCCCAAGCCTGAGCCTTCCAGCAAGATGCCTTTTATGCCCTGCTCCACGTACCAGTCAATAACTGCGGGGTCAAAGCCAGGATAAAACTTGAGCAGCGCGACTTTTTCGCAGAAGTTGGGTTTTAGAACCAGCTTTTTTGAGGCATCACGTTTCTGGTAACGGTCAGTTAACATAGCAACCTTTTGGTTTTCCACACGCACAATTGGGAAATCATTAACCGCTTTGAAGGTGTCGCGGCGGCTGGTGTGGCATTTACGAACCCGTGTGCCCCGATTAATAATTATAGCTGTATCTGAGACTGTTTCGTGCATGGCTAAGCCAACCTCTGCAAAGGGTGCTTCACCTGCCGTTTTCACGGCGCCGATTAGGTTGGTTGCTGCGTCGCTGCTGGGGCGGTCTGAGGAACGCTGGGCCCCCACAAGCATCACAGGAACGGGCAGGTTCTGCAATGCAAAACTGAGCGCGGCGCTGGTGTATGCCATTGTGTCAGTCCCATGACCAATAACTATACCGTCAATATCGGAAGTGATGCTGGCAGCGACAGTTTGCGCCAGTTCTGTCCAGTTTTTTGGAGTTAGGTTTTCGCTGTAAATGCTGTAAACGATTTTTGTGTCCACCTGCGCCACGTCCGCGAGTTCGGGAACGACTCCGTAGAGGTCGCTGGCGGATATGGCTGAACGAACTGCACCTGTGCGGTAGTCTACGCGACTGGCAATGGTTCCTCCAGTGCTCATTATAACCACGTGGGGCAGGGCGGGGTTTTGTTGGGGCACGGGCGGCGCGGCGAAGGTGGGTTTTGTGCCTTTTCCAACCTTTTTCACTATCACATCGGGGGTTGCGTGGATGCCGATGTTGTAGCCGCTTTTCATTTTGATGACGATGTTATCGTTTACGCTGCCTTCAGCGCGGGGAATTAGGATGCCCTCGTAGGCACGGTTTTTGCTGGTGACGCTGATTAGGTCACCCACATCACAGTCGGCTGTTTGCAGAAGCTGCAGGGCAAAGCCTTTGTATCCAGAAGTTTGCAGTTCACTCATAATTTATTTCTCCAAGTTTTTTGAAACGTAAACGCCATCCTGAACGTATCCTAAACGCTTATAATATCTTCTTGTCCCTAAGGCGCTGATGACTAAAAGCTTTTTCTTGCCAAAAACCGTCCTTGCCAGCCGTTCCGCTTCAGAAAGTAACTCAACACCAAAACCCCGATGCTGCCAAGCACCCTCCAAACGCGCCCCAACAGGCACCAACTGCCCATACACATGAAGCTCCCGCACAATCGCAGAAGGCACAGCAGTAATTTCGGGTCGGAAGGCTTGCTCTGAGGGGATTCTAAGCCGCAGATACCCAAGCAATACATCGTTTGTTTTGTCTTCGGCAGATATGAAAACTTCAGTTCCCTCTGATGCGTCGTATGTTTGGTTGTAAATTTTGACTTTTTCCAAGTCTGCCTTAACGCCATCTGCCACCAATCGGTGCCCAACTTCGCGGCAACGAATACACCTGCACACACCACCTTGCTCGTGGAGTTTTTCTTTAGCGAGTTCTCGCAGGTTGCTTTTTTTGACACCAGCCAAAATCAGCCCTGCTGGAATGTCCCGTTGAACACGCATTACTCTGACCCACGGTGGAATGAACTCTTTTATTTGGGCAATTAGCGTGGCGGCTTCCTCAGTGGTGTATGGGTGGTACTGGTCTTGTTGGTACCATTGGTATGCTTTGGTTCCCTCGATGACAAGGCATGGGTAAATCTTTATCATGTCAGGCTTAAACTGTGGGTTTTCAAAAATCTGCTTAAACGCTGCCATGTCCTTTTTCATGTCAGAACCCGGCATTCCAGGCATCATGTGATAAACAATTTTTAGCCCCGAATCCTTAGCTAGCCTTGTAGCTTCAACTACATCTGCTACCGTATGGGTTCTGCCAACAAGCCTGTAAATGTTATCATCGGGGTTTTGCACGCCCAACTCAATCCGCGTTACGCCCATATCCAGCATCTGGTTAATGTGGGGCTGTTTTGACCAGTCTGGACGAGTTTCAACGGTAATGCCCACGTTGCGGACTTTGCTGATTTCCGCGTTATCCTTAGCTTCTTCAAGACTGGCCGATTTCTTTCCTGTTATGGCATCAAGACACCGCTGAATAAACCATGTTTGATACTCAACAGGCGTTGCGGGGAAAGTGCCGCCCATCACGATAAGCTCGATTTTGTCTACTTTGTGCCCAATCGCTGTGAGTTGTTCGATGCGGGTTTGTACTTGCTGGTAGGGGTCAAAACTGTTTTGTGCTCCACGCATAGCTGCTGGTTCGTGTCCTGTGTAGCTTTGGGGGCTTCCTGTTGAGGGTCCACCGGGGCAGTACGCACAGGGTTCTGGTTGGGGGCATGGGTAGGGTTGGGTCATGGTGGCGATTACGGTTACGCCGCTGATGCCGCGGGTGGTTTTGCGTTTGAGCAGGGGTAAAAGTCGCTGGGTTTCTTGGGGGGTGAGTTGGCTGATTATTTCGCTGCTGCTGGGGACTTTTTCGAGGTGGTATTTGCCTGCGGTTTTGATTTTTAGGCGGTTTACATCCTCACGTGTGGGTGAGGGCATGGACAGTAGGGTTGTTATGATTTCTCTCAGGGCATCTTGTTTGTTCACAGGCAGTACCAATCTATGCTTATTTTTTGGGAATAAATAAAGTGAACTGAAACCAACAAAGGTTTAGACTTGACAAGTTCATGCTAAAGGAACAGTGCCATGCGGAACTCATCAGTGTACCTGCCCTCGTAGTATGTTTCTTTGCGTAAAGTTCCCTCAACCTCAAAACCCAATTTCCTGTAAAGGTTTAAGGCTCGTTCATTATCAACGTTGACAGTTAACCAGACTTTTTTGAGCCCACGACTTTTGGCAACCCCAATCAGATGCTGGAGTAGCGCGGTGCCTATGCCAATGTTTTGGTAATCATCATGCACCGTGATAGCTAAGCAGCCCTTATGCTGCAGTGCCTCCATAGAGTTAAACTGAAGAGTGGCTGACGCGATAATTCGATCTTCTCCTTGAGGAAGACCCATAATGGGCAAAATTGCGTTGTAGTTTATGTTGCTTGTCCAACCTGCGATTCGTTCCCGCGAAAGAGGGGGAATCAAAAAAGAAACTGTTTGCTCGGATAGGGTGGAGAACATTTCCCAGAGCATTTCTGTGTCACTGGCTACTTCGGGTCTAAAATGGATTTTTGCACCGTTTTTTGCGGTGAAAGTTGTTTCCCACTCAAAAGGGTAAACCATAGTATGCCTCAAGAGGATTAAGTATGCATAAAAGTGGCGAATTTAGTAATAAAGTTTTCAAAATAGAAAATAAACGTGGATTAACTGAAACTGATTTACATCCAGTTTTGTCCGGGTTTGCGTTGCAGAACAACACGTTTTTCGTAGTTGCGTCTTGCTCTGTTTTTGGGGCTGGGAGATACTCTCTCGTGTGCCTCAATTTTTGGCGTTTGGTTCCGGACTTTTCCAGCTTTTGATAATGAACCGTGAGTTGGCATTTAATGCACCTTCCTCCATAAATCAGAAATGTCCCTCTTAAAGGTTCCCATACAAATTCCCTCAATAACACCCCCTTAACTGCACGCTCCCATCAGGCAAAATACTCATTTTTTGATGTGAAATGCGCCATTACGGGACCTGCCCCCTATAGATTTTGCCCTGAATTCCGAATAGGAACCAAATAGCCTGCAATAGGTAGTTTGTATTTTACAAGGCATATTTTTAGCCTTCTTTCTTGCATCTGTTTTGTTTATAAGTTATTTTACCCTTAATTTTAAATAAATAGTTTGCATGAATGATGTTATGGGAACCCCCCGATGAGTTTGCGGTTAAACCCTCTATACGAGAAACTTCTGCCCCAAATGAGCGAAGAAGAGTTTACCGAGCTTAAAGCCTCAATCCAAGCCGAAGGGCAACATTACCCCATCATCGTTAACGAAGACTTGGAAGTTCTCGATGGGCACCACCGCTTCCGTGCCTGCACAGAACTCGATATTGAACCCGATTTTGAAGTACGTAAATTTGACGACAAACTACACGAAAAAAAATTTGTCATAGAAGCAAACCTGCGCAGGCGACACCTGAACAATTTTCAACTGGTTGAATTGGCGGTTCCGCTTTTAGAGATTGAAAAGGCCCTCGCAAAACAACGGCAAGTCCAAGGCGGCAAGGCAGGCAGGGACCTGCAATTAGGGTTAGCGCCAGATGACGCTAAGCCCGAGCCTGTTTTTAAGGCTAAAGCAACTGAGGTTGTTGCCAAAAAAGCGGGTTTGTCAACACGCACGTTTGAGCGGGGTAAAAAAATTATTGAAAACGCCAGCGAAGGCGATAAGCAACGGCTCAGGGATGGTAAAGTAAGCATCTCCAAAGTCTACCAAGACATCACCTCCAGCCAAAAACCCTCCGAACCTGAGCGTGAACTTAAATCTCCCTCCGCGTATGACCTGCAAAATCAAACAAACTTGCAAGCAGTTCTTGAGCAATTGGAGCGGCATCAACTGTTTTGTCCAGACTGCGGCAATGCAATGTTTGAATGCAGCAAATGTCACAAAACCCTGCAGGCACTGCTTAAATCCAAGGACCCCCCAGAAAATCAGTGAGGACGGCTGAAATGAAAGCTTATATTTTGCCTGAAAAATGCATAAAATGCCGCGTTTGCCGCGCCGCCCGTGCCTGCCCTTTGAATATTATTTTTAAAATTGATAGTGATGAGCCCTCCATTGTGGATTCTGGGCAATGTCATGGTTGTGGTGACTGCACAGAGGCTTGCCCAGTTCATGCCGTAGTGTTAAGAGAGGGTTAACAAGCCTTACTGTTCAAGTATGTGTGTGATTAGCCTATGTTCTGCTTTTCTTAAATGCTCAACAACTGTAGAGTCTACCAGCCCCAGTTTTTTTGCAAGTTCCTGAGACGAAATTTTTCTGGGAATATCATAGTAGCCTGCTTGGTATGCTGCGATTAGTACTTCACGTTGCTTTTCTGTTAACTGGTTTAGTGGTGAAGTTGGCGAGAACTCTGCATCCGCTAGCAGAACCACGCGGTAGTGTAGTTCCATTGTGTTCATTCCCTCAATGAACTTTTTAACTTGGTTTTCATTGCCTAGGAAAGAAAATTTTATTTTTCCATCTTTTACGCCCATGGGTGGAAATAGAAAGCCGCTTTCTATGTCTGTTAAACTTAAAACTGAGGATAGGCTTGGTCCGCTGCGTAGGAAGACTATGAATGTGCTTTTTTTTTCTTTTTCAAGCACTTGGGCTTCAACTAGTAGTCCGCCTTCGAGTAGTTCTTGCCCTTTTGAGTTGGGGTCTTTGAATTCTACTCGTACGATTGCAGCGAATTCTTCGGGAGTATGCCTTAAAAAGTATAGAAGGTCTAACGCTTTTATTTTTTTGAATGGTGGTAATTCTATGCCTGCTTTGTGAATTTCTTTTTCGGGAATTTCAATGATTAATCGTCGCATGGTTAACCATAATTATATGTGTGTTCATATATGTTTTTGTAAACCCGAGTATACTCGGTAGAATCTTAATCCAATAGAGCACCATTTTTATTGAGACTAAAAATTAAACAAACCCCTCGAACAGGATGTATCTCTTATTGAAAAAAACTAAAATTGGCTCATTTGAAAGGCTCGGTCGAACAATAACCAAGCGAAAATTCAGCATAATCGCTGCTTGGATACTGGTATTAGCTATTGTTCTTCCAATAGTTGTGACTGCGACAGGTGTAGCATCATTAACGATGGATACCTTATCAGGCGATGACATGGAATCTGCCAAGGCAAACGACCTTATCACGGCACAATTCCAAAATTCGGTGTCTAATGATTCACTCATCATTGTCATTTCAACTGATAATGCTGCTTCACTTGGCACTCAACAGTTCATTGAAGAATTAACAAATAGAATTAACAGTGATTCCAGCATAACTGGTATCAAAAATATTACTGATGTTTACTCAATTCTGATTCCTGCTCTCAACCAAACAAACGAGGCAGTTTATCTTGCATATAACGGCGGTAACTTAACGTATAATCTTCTCTACAGTGTTCCCGCTATATACTCAAATGTATGGTATCAAGCATATAACACATCCAAAACCACTCTGATTTCGGGACTCCAAGAACTAAATCCCACAATTTACACAACAATTGAAAACGCAAACGCAACATACACGCTACTCTACAGTGTTCCAGCAATTTACCTAAACGTGTGGGTACAAACCTATCAGGCAACCTCTGATGTTGACCTGTCCAATCAAGCAGCTTACCAGCAGACTGCTCTTACCTTGCAGAATGCAGACCCAGAGGCTTATGCACAATACACTTCGCATTTGCTTGATGCATTTGACGCTACATGGGTAGCAAGCTTCTCTGATCCTGCAACAGCAACCTTAACGCCTGATGTTCGTGCCTCACTTGCATCGGACATAACCAACCAGCAGTATATCGACAACTTTTTGGGAACAGATGAAGCGGCCAAAGACTTTGCCACTGCCCTGACAAACACTTTTTCACTTGATGACTTCCTAACCAACACACAAGAACAAAACAATGCCCAAATACGTGACTTCTCCATCCAATACATTGCTAATCAATCAGGTTCAACTGTTGAGTTTGTTACCGCTGCATACGATTTGGGTATTTCACCCTCTGATGATGCATTTGCCACTTTAGCAGATAACGTGATTTGGCATTCCCAAACTTATGGCATGAGCAGTTTCATCGACATGTTCAATGATGTTGCATTTGAGCAAACAGAAAACGTCCTTAAAGACTTAGACGAGACAGCATACAATGATTACACTTCACACCTGCTCGTCCTCTTTGATGCTCAATGGACGCAGCGCGTTCCAACACAGCCCACGCAGAATTGGATAAACCAAACCGCCTCAGCTGCAGCAAACGCCACAAACCCCACATTCATAGCTGAGTACCTAAGTGACAGCGAAGAATTCTCTAACTTAATCGCTCAAACTTTAACCTTGCAGGATTTCCTTGATGGAGACACGGCCTATACCAACAGCCGCATGAAGGACATAACGGTAAGCTATGTTTCTAACTCATCTGGCTTATCCGAGGAGTTAATCGCTGCAATTTATGGCGCTGGTGAAAACGCAACATCAAATGCCCTGAAAAGTTTAGCATCAAATATTGTCTCAAACACTGACGCCTACAATGTCGGTCAACAATTTGATGAGTTAATCACTTCCTTTGTTTCTCCCTCAAGAGATGTCACGCTTGTCTCCATCACCTTTGACGAATCAGACGACCACAACCTTGTCACAATCCGAGGCATCCTCTCAGACATGATAGCCTCAAACCCCGATGGTGTCAGTTCAGCTAAGGTTTCAGGCTCAGATGCTATAGACTATGACTTCCGCGAATCAACGTATAGCGATTTAGAACTCATCCTGCCCATAACCATTGTTTTACTGATTGTAGCCACAGGGTTATTTTTCCGCTCCATTGTTACCCCAATTATCACGTTGGGAACCATCGGTGTAGGTTTGGGTGTTTCTCAGATTTTCCCCTACTTGGTGGGCACCTACATTAACCAAGTTGACTACACTATATCCACTGTGCTCTTAACAGTGCTTATTGGTGTAGGAACCGATTACAGCATATTCATAATTGCCCGACACCGCGAAGAACGAATTAACTCGCTGCCCGTTTTTGAAGCCATCAAAAAATCCATCACTTGGGCAGGCGAAAGCATCGTAACCAGCGGCGCAACGGTCATCATATCCTTCTTTGCACTGGCAACAACCTCAATGGTTATGCTTCAAACAATGGGCTTAATCGTGGGCTTAGGCGTCATCGTCACGCTACTTGCATCATTAACCTTTGCACCTGCATTAACCGCGATTCTTGGTGACAGGATTTTCTGGCCAAACTCAGGTAAACGCTTCCAACGGTACTCTCAAGGTATCATAGAAAAGAACAAGCGCATGGGCGGATACTTTGCAAAAAGCGGCGCATTCTCTGTTAAACACGACAAAGTAATCATACTCTTAGCGATACTGGTTACTGTTCCCGCATTCTACAGTTATGCAACAACTGAACCAACATACAACATGCTAGGCAGCGCCTCAGACAGCTTAGATTCTGTTGCAGCCTCAAATATCCTAACAGACTCTTTTGGCGGCGGCAGACTAATGCCTACGTATGCAGTGGTGACGTTTACAGAGCCCATTGTAGATGGCAACGGCGTTTTTAATATGGGTGAAATGGCTACGCTTGATAGCATTTCCTCTATGATAGCTGGCTATGAAGGTATTCAGGAAGTAACTGGACCAACAATGCCGTACGGTCAAACAGTTGCGTATCAAACAATAACCAATGCTTCCGACTCAACAACCTACAACAGCATGCTCAGCAACATAGGCGCAGACAACAAGTCAGCATTAATAACCATAAGATTCACCATTGACCCCTACTCCACAGAAGCCCTCACTTGCGCCCAAGACATCCGCACAACTATGCACGCAGACTACGACAACGCTGCCAACGTGTCCGGCTTATATCTGGGTGGAACAACCGGTAGCCTGCTGGACACAAAAAACAGTTTCGTAGACCAATTTAACGCGATTCTCCCAATTGTCGCATTAGGCGTTGGCATAGTACTTTTCATCGTGTTGGGTTCGCTGATTCTGCCAGTCTTTGCGGTTCTCTCTGTGCTGATGAGTATCGTGTGGACGCTGGCAATCACCACTATAGTGTTCCAAGCTGCCGGATACGGGTTACTATTCATAACTCCGCTAATCCTCTTCGTGTTGCTGCTGGGCTTAGGAATGGACTACAACATATTCATCCTCACCCGCATCCGCGAAGAAGCAGCCAAAGGACAAAGCCTAAACGACGCAATCGTACACGCAATTCAGCAGACAGGTGGAATAATCACTGCCGCAGCTGTTATTCTGGCGGGTTCATTGGGTGCGCTTATGCTGTCAAGTAACATGATGCTTCAAGAAATGGGCTTCGCCTTTGCCTTTAGCATCCTAATTGACGCGTTGGTGGTGCGAACCTATCTGGTGCCCGCAGTCATGTCAACGTTTGGCAAATGGAACTGGTACAACCCAATAAAACGCCTGCAAAGAATCAAAGACACAGACAGCAATCAAGACGTCAACAACGAAGAAACAGGTTCAACTCTTGAATAATCAAGTTGACTGCTCTATCCCTATTTCTTTTTGTGTACTTTTTTAAAAATCAAGCACCACCAACAACCGCCAAAATTGGTTTGAATCCGTTAGATATCCTATAATCTCCAAGTAATCTTTTTATAATCCTCAAGCTTAAAGCAAAAATCTTCTAGATGACCTTCTATGGTTCAATACAAATGGATTGCACTGTCCAACACGACGCTTGGTATATTGATGGCGTCAATCGACATGACTATTGTTTTAATCGCCATGCCCTCCATCTTCAGAGGAATCGCCATTGACCCCTTCACCTCATTCCAGTACCTACTCTGGATATTGTTCGGCTACAGCATCGTAACCGCCACACTGCTCGTCACGTTTGGGCGGCTATCCGACATTTTTGGCAGAGTAAAACTCTACAATTTAGGCTTTGCAATATTCACCGTAGGCTCCATTCTGCTATCAATTACGCCTCATACTGGCGATGCAGGAGCCATCGAACTCATCGTTTTCCGAATCGTCCAAGGAGTAGGCGCCGCCTTCATACTCTCCAACAGCGCCGCAATCCTAACAGATGCCTTCCCAGAAAACGAACGCGGCAAAGCATTAGGCATAAACCAACTCGCTTTCCTTGCAGGCTCCCTTATCGGCTTGGTTTTAGGTGGTGTGCTCGCAGTTTTCGAATGGCGTCTTGTCTTCTTAGTCAGTGTACCAGTGGGCATAATCGGCACGATTTGGTCATACTGGAAACTCAAAGAACAACACGTCTGCAAAACAAAGCAGAAACTGGACGTTTGGGGCAACATAACTTTTGGTGCAGGTTTAACTCTTGTTTTGCTGGGTATTACGTATGGTTTAACTCCGTATGGGGATTCACCAATGGGCTGGGCTAACCCATGGGTCATAGGCTCCTTAATAACAGGTGCAGCCTTGTTGATTGCGTTTCCTTTCATAGAACGCAAAGTTGAGCAGCCCCTGTTCCGTCTTGAACTCTTCAAAAACAAAATGTTCACCGCAGGAAACATAGCTACATTCCTTAGTTCCATGTCCCGAGGCGGTATCATGATAATGCTGGTTCTGCTCTTGCAGGGCATTTGGCTGCCACTGCACGGCTACAGTTACGAGGACGCACCATTCTGGGCAGGCATCTTTATGCTCCCCATGACCTTGGGCATCGCATTGACTGGTCCAATCAGCGGCTGGCTATCCGATAAGCACGGTGCAAGATTGCTAGCGACACTGGGCATGGTTATTTCAGGCTTCACGTTTTTAGCATTCATCGCATTGTCTGCAAACTTTGATTACATACCCTTCGCGCTGATTCTCTTCGTGATGGGTCTGGGCAGCGGCATATTCATGTCACCCAACATGGCATCCGTCATGAACAGTTGCCCAGCAGAGCACCGAGGTGCTGCTTCAGGTCTGCGCGCTACCCTTCAAAACTGCGGACAAACCATTAGCCAAGCAATATTCTTCTCAATCGTTATAATCTCACTAAACCTGACGCTGCCAGGTGCGCTTTCCCAAGCTGTAACCGCTTCAGGAGCACCCCAACTTGCAACCGCCTTCGAGAATACTCCAGCATCAGGTGCACTCTTCGCTGCATTCCTCGGCTACAACCCCATAGGAACAATCCTTCAAAGCATGCCTGCAACATTAACAGCCGGCTTATCGCAAGCAACTCTAAACACACTAACAGGGCAAACCTTCTTCCCAAACACCATTGCAGCACCCTTCATGACTGCCCTAACACAAGCATTCATCTTCGCCTCTGTCCTTTGCTTCTTAGCAGCAGCTTTCTCTGCAATGCGCGGTAACGGCAAACCAGCCAACAAAGATGCAACTCCCAAAAACCAGTAAACCCGCCCTTTTGTGCCTGAATTGCTGGCATCTTTAATTTAAAGCATGTAATAAGATAGGGTATGTTCCAAATTGAAGTGATGCAGCCAAAAGATTTCGAATTCGCTATTGACCTTACTAACACGATGAATTGGAACCTGACTCAAGAGGAGTTCAAATTCAGCCTAATGCTGGAGCCAGATGGATGTTTTATTCTCCGTGATGGTGCAGAACGTTTAGGGTTAATAACCTGTGTCAGCTATGGCGGTATGGGCTGGTTTGGCAACCTCATCGTAACTCCATCAGTAAGACGCAAAGGTGCTGGTCATCTGCTGGTTAGGCGTACACTCCAGTACCTACAAAACAAGGGTGCAGAAACCGTTGGAATATACGCATATCCCCAACTGGAAAGCTTCTACATGAGTTTAGGGTTTAAGCCTGATGCCGAGTTTATCGTAATGCATAACCCCCAAGTTAACTATAAAACTGCTGCTTCTGTTTCAAGGGTGACTATGCAGGATTTGCCTCTTCTAAACAATCTGGATTACACTTGTTTTGGTTGGGATAGACAAAAAACACTCTTAGCGATTCTTGAAAACACTGAAAACCCCGCGTTCTACATCAGAGAGAAAGAGGCGCTTGCAGGGTTTGTTGCCGCCAAGGTTTATGGCAAAACCGCCGAACTTGGACCCCTTGTCAGTAAATCACCTGAAGTTGCCCAGCAATTTCTCTTAGCAGCCCTAAACAGCTTGGATGGGTTAGCTGTTAGCGTTTATTTACCTGCAAACCAGAAAAGTTTATGCGAAATATTAATTGGGCTGGGATTTGTGGAAGACTTTAGATTAATCCGCATGTTCTGGGGCAAACCCAAACCATCAAGCTGCATATACATGGCGGAGTCGCTTGAACGAGGATAAAAATTTATGGAGCCTTACTGCAAAAATTTACTGTCTGATTTCTTAAAAAACAGTTGGTCAAGCATAGAAGCCCTAGTAGAAACACTCCACGACTTTAAGGAGCAAAAAAGCCGCCGTCAAGTGCAGCTTTTCCGTTACAAAAACGGCAAAAAAGTCACCGTGCCCTTTGATGGGAACCATTTTTTTCTACGGAGCTCTGTTGAGTACAGTAACCCCCAATTAACTATTGAAGAACTTCAGGGAATCGTGGGAACACGTCTGCTTGAGGCTTGTGCAGATCATTTCTTTAAAACAGGCATACATCCCCCAACCAAAGACGATTTTAACCAACTTTGTGAAATCCTCTCCAAGCCACCTCAGGGCTTTATTGTTCCTTTCCTTTTGAACACAGATGATGTGGAAGCTAACCGTTACAGTTCAAACCCGCTAAAACGCTCAATAACTGAAAGTGGACAAAGTGCCTATCCAGCCGCATACGTACGAACTGACCAGCTCAAAATTGACTCAGAGTTTACTAAAAAATATCAGGGCAAATTGATTTCTCAAAAAGAAATTGAGCTGATTAATTCTAAGCTGGATTGCTGTGGTGGTTCTTATCTGGATTTTGTTGAATCAGTAAAGTATGCGCGGCTAGATGAGCTTTCACGTTGTTCTGGTTTTGATTTGTCACTGTATTCATTGCGGATGCCTCTCTCAACGCTACAGTCCGAGGGCAAGGATGGGCTAATCCACTACATCATCAGCCAAAGCCACCATAACTACGACGCCGTCAACGAGGCTTACGCTTGCATGGGACGCAGCATGAAAAACCGCACCACGCTCCTAACAATTCCGCACTCCAGCAAGGGCTATGGCTCCAAACGTGCCGCGCGGGGCAGGCTGTATTTTGATGATGGCAAACTCTCAAACGTTAACGTTACATACAAGGCAACCGCGCTTTACCCAACTGGCGTGGACAAACCTGACGTGGCAGTAGCGGAGTGCCAAGACAGTTTCACAGTTGCAGGCGAGAAGCTGGCAGATTACAGCTTTGAAGAAACGCCCTCTTCGCCCCAGTTTTTCCTTTATTCTATGGCTTCCCCTGAGGACGGCGCGGTCTGGCATGGTGTTGGCAAATTTGGCGCTTCCAAGTTGCTGCAAAGTTACTCTGCGGCTAGAGTCGCGTGCAAGGCGGGACGCTTTATTGGGGGTTTGGATGAGCGGTTTGGGGTGCGTTTAGAGGTGCCGCTGCAGTTTAATTTGGAGCCACAGGCTATGTGGAGCCATCCAGTCTACCATAATATTGATGCAGGTGTTGGCACCGTTGCGAGCTTGGCAGATTTGGTTCAAAAAGGCATGACCCTTGAACATCTCGCCCACTTCGAGCAACAACCTGCAGAGCAATAAGCTACAATCTTAACGCTTCACGATACACGTCCAACATCCGCTGCGCGCACAAATCCCATGTGAAATTTTCCTCCACAAACCGCCTGCCCACAAAACCCATCTTTTCTCCAAGAGTTCTATCTGCGAGCAGTTTTACCAGTGCATTGGCTAACTCGTTTACGTTGCCGCCCTCTACAAGAAAACCCGTTTCACCGTTTTGCACTGCCTCATTTACGCCGCCTACATCAAACGCCACCACGGGCTTCCCACATGCCTGCGCCTCCAACAACACAATCCCCTGCCCTTCTTGGATTGATGGCAAAACAAACAGGTCCGCAAGATTGTAGAATGCTTGCAACTGTGTGTCTGGGATGTTATCTAAAAAGTGGAAGTGTCCTGTTAGGTAATGGTTTTGGATTTGGGTTTTTAGAGTGCTTTTTTGGGGACCATCACCAACGATTAGAAACTGGGCATCCTTGATTTGCTGGGTTACTTTTCTGGCAGCTTCAATTAGAAACGGCAAGCCTTTCCGAGGTACCAAATTCCCAACAAACAACGCACACGGTTTGCCATCCACACCCAAACTACGCTTCAACTCCACATTGACGGGTTGAGGCTTGAATTTTTCGGTGTCTACCCCGTTTGGAACGAGGCGGATTTTTTCTTTGGGCACCGTGTAGTTTTGGAGGATTTTTTGGATTGAGTATTGGCTGATTGTGACGATTAGGTCGGCTTTTTTTGCGATTTCAGCTTCACGGTTTGCTAATCCCTGCATGAACTGGTTTGCAATCCAACCCCGCAAAGAACCCCTGCCTTCAGTTTTAGCCTGTAAATACTCATCCGCCAAAACTCCGTGGATAGTGTGAATAAAAGGTTTTTTCTGAGGTTCTTTAAGCAGTCCGTATGAGCTGACGTTGTGGCATTCATAAACGTCGGCTTGGATTTTTGTGGCGTTTTTGGTGAGGTTGCGGTTAAAGGTCCAGTTGTCCAGCGGAAAAATCCTGTCCGTGGAAGTTATGGGTGCAAGATTTATCCCATCAATTTGTGTGGGTGTGTTGAATCCTGCTTTTGTGCCGCTATAAACCGTGACTTCTGCATCTTTGGTTAATCGTTTGGCGGTTTCCATGATGCGCCGCTCAACGCCTCCACGATAAAGATGCGGAGGCTGCGTGTTGAAGACTGCTAAACGAAACCTACCCAACCAAAGTCACCATTTACCTGTTTATTGTTTGCTTAGCTTAAAAGCTCTCTTGCTTTCACTGTTAGACCCCTCTATGGTTTCTGCATGGAGTTTCTATTTGGAGCCTAATAGGTGGCTAATAGGAATGTTGAAGTTAACTGCGATGACGGCTGTTTGGATGATGAACGCCGAAAACGAAACACCACAACCGCGGCTCCCGCCAGAACCGCCACAGCAACAACCACACCCGCCACATAAAACAACCAAGAATTCACATCGCCATCACTCGAGGAAGATGCACTGTAACCCAAAGGAACATAACGATAATCAACATTGACACTGACGGGTCCGCTTGATTTTATAACTCTGCCTTCAGGTGTTGTCCACTGCTTATATAGTGTGCCGCTTGCCGCTCCGCCAATCAAGTAGAAAACATCATCAACAACCGCAACTTTGAAAGATTGAAGAAAATTTCCAAAAGTAACATTTGGGTACTGAGCACTTTTATGTTCTGGAAAAGACACGTTATCGGTAAATGTTTCGGTTTGGGGGTCAAATATTTGGAGTGCCGAAACTCCGAAGAGGTATATTTTTTCTGATGTATACTTGTCTGATGTTGCTTTTGCGTCTTGGAATCCTTCGTTTGCTTGGGGTGCGGTTAGTGTTTTCCACTGGTCTGTTTTTGTGTTGTAGATTTGTATGTAGCCTCCTCCAAAAACATAAATCCTATCATCAACAGCAACCGACCCATGATATGATACAGGCTCATCCATCGACTTCTTAGTTACCCAAGTACCTGTTTGAGGATCATAAATTTCTAGCAATCCCGTAGGAGCTGTTTGTCTAAACTGCTCACCAGAAGGCACACCCTGATCAATTACTCCGCCTATCACGTATATTTTACCGTTGACAACGCAGGCAGATGGGTCTTCCCGCAGGTTTGGGCTAGGCGAAATGCTTGACCATTGGTTGGTGCTGATGGAGTATGCTTTGTTGTTTAGAATGCCGTCTCTACATATTCCATATCCCCAAAAAAAGATGTTATCATCAACCGCTACCGCGGCGGTGTGCAGTATGATTTCTCCTCCTAAAGGCGTATCGAAGGTGGATGTTTTTGTGCTCCATGTTTCTGTCTGGGGGTCATAAATGTGGACAGTGATGGCATGTGTTGTCATGTTAAAGCAAAACGCATAAACTTTACCGTCTACGGCAGCGCATTGTAAGAATCCCTTTTTTTCATCCTCAGGCAAAACACTCCACGAGTTCTCCTCCAACGTGTCATCTGCTAGGGTGTGTGGGGCTTCTGATATGCAAAGAACAGCCAATAGAAGAATACAGAAAAGCACTTTCCAAATCTTGTTTGCTCTTTGCAGTCTCATAAGAATTAGTGGACAGTGTTGATTTTATAAAATTTGCCTGAAAAACCAGTTTCTTCTGTATTGATGGTTAACCGCTGGAAAATGGGGTTGTCCTGTTTAGATTTTTAATAAAAATGGGGAGATGAGGTGTTTAATTGTGTTTTTTTCTTTCCCAGAAGCTGCCCGAGTACATTCCCCAGTTTTTGAGTCTGGGTGAGACCGTTCGGAGAAGTGCTGGGCTGGCAATTAGCACAAACGGCAAGTTAAGGGCAAAGGTCCAAGGCAAAAATGGCCATGCAAACTCGGGAGTGAACATTCCAACAAGAATGAATTGCCAAAGAATCGCTACTGTGCCTATGAAAAGTGATAGCGCATAGATGCTTCCGAGGATGGCTAAACCTTTTTTGGAATTGGCCTGGGCTGCACTTTTTGATGTGAGGAACCAGTTTATGGCAAAGATTAGCACTGCTGTGGTGATTTCTACCCATGCGAGGTGTGGGGGTAGTGCTTCGACGTAGATGCCGCCGACGTAGGCTCCGATGATGGTACCTATTAGTCCGCTCCAGCCGAACCAGATTGGGATTACGCCGAGTAGGATTATTGGTAGGTATAGGAAGGTGAAGTTTGGGAGTGCGACTATGTGGGATAGTTGGAAGAAGATGGCGAAGAGGGCTGCGGTCATGGCGATTATGGATACTTGTTTTGCTGTGCTGGGTTTGGTTTGGTTCATGTTGGTCAACTTTGGTTTTTGGTGTGGTGTTGAAAATAAAAGCATTATTGCTTGTATTACAAATGTAATACGTTGGTTGGGTGTTTGCGCAACAGACAACAAAAACACAATTTTATACACTTGAATATTAGTTTACCTAAAAACTGGATATGTGTATAGAAAAAAATCAAAGCAATAGCATAATGTTTATATAACAACCGACAAAATGAACTGTTGTCAGCAAAAAGGAAAGTGTGCCCATGGTAAACCCAACAAGAATAACAGTAGCATTTGACAAAAACACAGCAGACCTGCTGGAAAAAATAAGCTCAGAAGACCAAGTTTCCCAAAGTGAAACAATGCGCAGAGCACTCAAATTCTACAACGAAAACAAAGCCCTAGAAGAGGTGGCAGTCAAGAAAAAAATCAACACATACATGGACATGCTCCTCAGCGGTGAACACGTAATCTTAGACGTTGACCACTGGTTATTGTTTCTGCGCCTTGTGCCCTCTTCGCCCGAAAAAGAGGCGTTCTGGAAGGAGCACCGTGAGGTTGCCCGAGCCCACTGGGAGCAATTAAAAACTAGGGTGTACTCTACTGACGACCTGCTGATGCGTCTTGAAGCCTGCAACTTCTACCGCTTAATCAAAAACGCGCCAAACGACTACACGCTTATGTTGGTTTCGGAGACTTCGAAGGATTTCATAAAGATTTTCCTAGATGAGTACTTTGTTGCGATGGATGTTAAGGCTGAGATTAAGGAGAACTTGACTAAGCTGCGCATTACTGTTACGCCACCGTCGGGGAAAAATGGTCGTTCAACTCATTTGCTGCGTTGATTGTCATTTGCACAACATTTCATAATTTTTATGAACAAACCTTAACTATATTTTTAAAATAGTAATCAAACAGAAACCGTAAAATGACTATAAAGAGCAATCATCATGGCAACAACTACTCCTCTCCAAATAGAAATAAATCCTCAAAATCGCCTCACCAAAAGGTTAGCTGTAAAAGAAAAAATAAGTTTGGCCAACCTTGATGCAGTCGACATCAAAATTCTTAACCTGCTAAAAGAAGACTGCCGCATTAGTAACCGCAAAATAGCTCGAACACTACACCTGTCAGCTGCATTAGCTGCTGCAAGAATAAAAAACTTGGAGGATAAAGGGCTAATCAAGGGTTATACTGCTGTTTTGGATTCACTTAAGTTGGGGTATGATATAACAGCGGTGATTATGGTGCGGACTAATGGTGCGCATGTTGAGGATTTAGAAAGTTTTCTTGCACGTGTGGACAATATTATTGCGCTCTATGAGGTTACGGGGGATTTCGATGTGATTGCTATTGCTAAGTTGAAGGATAGGGTTAGTTTGAATTTGTTGATTAATGATTTGCTTGTTAATCCTTATGTGAAGCGGACTGTAACCAATATTGCTTTTAACATGGTTAAGGAAGATTTTAGCGCTGTTTTTTAGTTGCTTTTTTTGACATCTGAATTTGTGTTTCACGTTCACTGCTTTTTATTTGTCTATTTTTTATACAAAAACATGTGTATTTTTTCATTTTGTCTTAAAAGTTATGAACATATCACAACTACCCTTATATTGCCTGTAACTACACCGTCCTGTAAAAAATGGTGTAATAAATGAGAAAACCACGAATAATTACAAGAGCAACATCAACAGCAACAAAAATTCTAGAAAAGCACTCAGAGATCTTCATGAAGCGCAAATTCTTTATGCTCGCAGGCATTCTGGTAACTTGTCTTGCACTAAGTGTTGGTCAAGCCTTCGCACAAACAGGCGACCCACTAGCTGACACCGGCACAGCAGTAAGCATCGCTTGGACACTAACAATGGGTGGCTTAGTCTGGTTCATGCAGTTAGGCTTTGCCTTCCTTGGAGCTGGCTATATTCGGCAAAAGAACCAAGTAAACTACTGGACAAAGAGCTACATGGACTTTAGCATCGGTGTAGTAATCTTTGCTTTAGTCGGTTTCGGCTTGATGTTTGGTGGTTCGGGAGCAGCTTTCCCGACAGGCTTTGACTCTGCAGGAAACGCACTATTCACAACACTCCCAGGCTTGGAAGGCGGAAACGAATGGATCGGTTGGAGCGGCTTTGCACTCACAGGCGCAGCAGAAAACGGATTAACACTGGTATACTTCTTCTGGCAAGCAGTCTTTGCAGCCACATCAGTCACAATCGTGGCCGGAATGGTTGCAGAACGTATGAAGTTTCAAGCATACTTCCTATACACTGTACTCATCAACATCCTCATTTACCCAGTTTATGGCCACTGGGTTTGGGGTGGTGGATGGCTAGCAACATTGCCCTTTGGTGTTGGTGTCCGGGACTTTGCGGGTTCAGGTGTCGTTCACGCGGTCGGTGGTTTTACTGGTCTGGCCGCATGCATGTTACTTGGTCCACGTCTTGGCAAGTACACCAAGGATGGTAAAGTTCGCAGTTTCGGCTACACAAACGTTCCATACATCGTCATCGGTACTATGATCCTCTTCCTCGGCTGGTTCGGTTTCAACCCAGGAAGCACGCTGTCAACACTTGACTTCCGAACTCCACTCGTTGCAGTCACAACCTATCTGGCAGGTGGTGCTGGTGGTGTCATGGCATTTGCAATAAGTTGCCTTGACAAGAAGCACTTCTCAGGTCCAGACGTTCAGGTTGCATGTATGGGTGCGTTGGCAGGCTTGGTTGCTATTACGGCGCCGTGTGCTTATGTGTCTCCATGGGCATCAATCATCATCGGTCTCATAGCTGGTCCACTGGCAATCTACGGTAACCTATTCGTTGAACGCAAGCTGAAAATTGATGATCCAGTCGGCGCATTTGGTATCCACGGCATCAACGGTCTCTTCGGTCTACTAGCAGTCGGTCTATTCGCAGACGGTTCATACGGTGACGTCAAAGGTATCTTGCTGTGCGGTGCGGACGGTGTTGGACAGTTCATTGCGCAGTTCATTGACGTGTTGGTCGTTGCAGGCTTTGCTTTCGGTATGGGTCTGTTAATCTTTGGCTTAATCAAGTACACGATTGGGCTTAAGGCTCCAGTAAAGGATGAAGTCAAAGGCTTAGACCTTAGCGAACACGGCTTCAGTGCTTACCCCGAGCAGGAAATGAAGGCTGAATCGCCCGAGTTCGTGACTGAAGAAAAATAGCCTCATATATCCTACCCTTTTTTCTTATTTTTTTTTAAAAATTTGTTTTCTGGTTATGTTGACTACTGTTTAGTTATTTTGTTATTAACTGGATGTTTGTATAGGTATTATTAATTTGTATGAACAGTTCTTAACTAAGTTTATATTTGATTTGAGGGTAAGCTGGGTATAAACCTAAAGAGTTGGCTAAAGAAATGGAAAAAACCTTTGGAAAAATGAGTGAAGCAATCACAACTTCAACAGCTACCCAAATAACAAGCGAAAACGTTGAAACCACCGGAATCCTTGGAACAAAATTCACAGTCTTTGCAATAGCCTTCAACATCATCGGATTAGCTGCAGTAACATTTGGAAACACAGCCTTCTCCGGAAACGTCGCGGCTGCCGACCTCGTTTTAGGGTGCTCATTAGCGTGCCTAACAGCATCAATGTTCCGCTCAAGCTTTAGCCAAATAAAACAAAAACTATGGAAAAGCAAATAGTCACAACAACACTAAGGGCTTTTTTAGCGTTCTTTTTGGCTTAACAAGCGCCTAACCCTAAACACCCTTCAGTTCACAATTAACTTTTTAACGCGGGAGGGGGCGCAGTTCGTGCTAGATGAGGTAGTTAGGGCAATCATAACTATTTGTATTCTGGTTTTCTCCGCAAAAGTGCTTGGTGAACTTTTCACTAAAATAAAAATCCCCTCCGTTCTAGGTGAATTAACTGCAGGCATCATCCTTGGGCCTTTCGCCTTAGGCTCAATTCTCACGATAGGCGGTTCTCCCCTAATTGAAATAAACTCTATTGTTAGTGCTTTTGGAGAAATAGGCGGCATACTCATCTTGTTTGCTGCAGGGTTAGAAATGACTTTTTCAGATTTTATGCGTGTAGGTGCAACGGGTTTTACTGTGGGAACTATGGGTGTTGTTGTGCCTTTCATTATGGGTTATGGGCTTGCGGCGGCATTGGGTTTTGGGGTTGAGACAAGTTTGGTTGTTGCTGCATCCCTTGTAGCAACAAGCATATCCATCACAGCGGTTGTTTTGCAGGAACTTAACCAGATTCACACCTCTGAAGCTAAGGTTATAATCAGTGCTGCCGTGGTTGACGACGTGTTGGCTCTTGCAGTACTGGGGGTTATCATTTCCTTTATCGGCTCAGCAGCCTCCTCCATTAACCCCGTAAACATAATCCTCGTAATCTTAGAGTCCCTGGCAGTATGGTTAGCCATGGTCATCTCCGCCTCAATAATTGTTCCGAAAATAATCAACTTTACCGCCAGCAAGGGCAAACATGAGTCAACCGTGGAGGCCGCAGCTACCGCTTCCTGCTTTGGAGCTGCCGCATTAGCTGCCTATGTTGGTTTGTCGCCTATTGTGGGGGCTTATGCTGCGGGGATGGCAGTTGCAAGTTCTAAAAAGATTGAGAAAATAAAAGAATACAGCAAAAAAATTACAGTTGTTTTTTCACCTATCTTTTTTGCTTTGGCTGGTGCTGCTTTTAACATTCGCAGTTTCATAACAACTGATGTATTCTTTTATGTGTTTTTTGCGGTTCTCGTAGTTGTAGCCATTATTGGGAAGATTGTTGGTTGTGGTGGTTCAGCAGCTATTTTTCTTAAAGATAAAGATAAGTCGCTTAAGGTTGGGATTGGCATGATTTCTCGGGGTGAGGTGGGGTTGATTATTGCTGGTGTTGCTATTACTTCGGGGGTTATTAGTCAGAGTATTTACTCGGCGATTATTGGTATGATTATGATTACCACGGTGATTACGCCGCTGTTGTTGAAGGTGTCTTATGATAAAACATCTTCTTTGAGGCGTTGATTGTTTTTTAATTAATTGGTTATGAGTGTGTCAATCTGGATAGAATGCTTGATAGTGGCAAAAATTATAAACATTTAATCAATTAAAGTTTAATCTATTGAAACTATTTAGGCTATTGTGTTATCAAAAAGAACAAATGTGTGAATAAACCCGAAATTAGAGAAACCGTTAAAAAGACCTTCGCTGTAATCATTTCGCTAATGAGAAATACCTTAGCAGTCCTACTTGCAAACATGGGCTTTGTCCTACAAATATCAGGTGTATTCATCCTAATTCCCATAGTGGCCTCCTTCATCCTAAACGAAACCAACGCCACAATAGCCCTTTTCATAACTGCTATGACTTTCCTTGTGCTCGGTTTTATGACCAATGCGTTGTGCGAGAAAAAGGAATTAACCTACAAACAATCCTGCACCCTTGTTGTTGCAGTTTTCATAACACTAAGCATTATCGGTTCAATACCCTACCTGTACATTAACGTGTCAGGCGGAGAAACTCTTTTTCAGCACATCACCGACAGCATTTTTGAGTCAGTATCAGGTTTCACCACTACCGGATTCTCCGTTATACCTGACTTATCAACACTGCCCCAATCAATAATCCTGTACCGCGCTTTAACTCAGTTTATCGGCGGCATAGGTGTTGTGCTTGTGTTGCTTGCTTTCTTTTATCCTGAAGCTAAATTACGTGAATTTGCAAAAAGCATGGGGCTAGACAAAAATAACCACAAAATCAAGAAAACATTCCTTTTCGTGGTCTCCATTTATTCAGCTTTTACTGCAATAATGATTGCGGCAGGTTACGGTTTTGGTTATCATAATTTAATTAACTTAAGCTCACTTGTTTTTTCTGCAGTTAGCACGGGCGGTTTTTCTCCTGTTAATGACTTAACGCCTCTCATCAGCCAAGCACCCTTAAACTTTATACTTCCAGTATGCATGGTTTTTGGCGCCATAAACTTGATAATTTTCCTTAATTTATTTAGGAAAAAATTCAAAGAATTCTTCGACTCTGAAAACATGGCGTTTTTGGTGTTGGCTGTTATTTCATCGGGTCTACTGATTGCTTGCACTAGCTTCAATTATTATGATGCAGGTTTTCATGTTATTAGCACAATGTCTGCTAGTGGATTTAGTTATTTGCCCCTTGCAAGCTTGGATGTTCCTGCTAAACTGTTTCTGATTTCAATTATGTTTGTTGGTGGCGCAAGTTTTTCTACGGCTGGCGGTATCAAAATTTTTAGGTTATTCTTGATCGTGAAAAGCGTTGGGAAATCAGTGGATTTCACTGTAACTGGGAAAGATAAAAAAATGCGTTTATTTGGTAGGGACTATAATAACTCTGAAGTGATTCAGGCTGCGACTCTTGTTTTCCTTGCAGGTATTCTTGTTTTCATTTCTACATTTGTTATGACTTGTTATGGGTTTACACCACTTGATGCGCTTTTTGATAGCACATCAGCAATTGCAACTGCTGGCTTGAGTGTGGGTGTAGTTGGTCCTGCGTTGGCTTTAGAGCTGAAGTGGCTTGTTGTTTTGTTGATGCTGCTTGGGCGTGTTGAAATTATAGCTTTTCTGGTGATTTTTTCACGCGGAAAGGTGCAAATTCGTAATCATTGTTCAAAAAAGAAAGAGTTGCCTGAGCCGATTAATCAAGTGTTTGAAGATTGATTGTGTGTTTAATTTTTTCATAGCTTACTGTTTATTTGTGTATTTGCTGTTTTTTGGTTATTTAGTTGGTGCTGTATTTGAGGGTTTTTTGTACAGTTGTACTAAAATTTGTTTTATGGGTTGGTGGTGTTTGACAAATGATTTGTTTTTAGTTAGGTTTTTGTTTTTTTGTCAGAAAAACTGTTGTTTGTGCGCTCAAACGGATAGTTTTAAATACTTGTATGGTATAAATGCACAATAAAAATCGTGATTGACTAAACAAGTGTCAAATGGAGAAACAAAAAATGAGTGCAATTGTAACAAACTCTGGAGACATAGCTTGGGTAATAACAGCAACTGCCCTAGTTATGATTATGACCCCCGCATTAGGATTCTTCTACGGAGGCCTAGTACGAAAGAAAAACCTAGTATCAACAATCGCACAATGCTTCATAATCTTTGCAGTAATGAGCATAGTCTGGGCGCTCTGGGGCTACAGCCTAGCCTTTGGACCTAGTTTCAACGGCGTAATCGGCAACCTATCCCTTTTCGCCTTAAACGGCATAGGAGTAGATACAGTTACGCCCCTGCTAGCGCCCACAATACCCACACTGCTATTCTTTGCCTTCCAACTAAAATTCGCAGCCATCACCCCTGCGCTAATAATCGGTGCCTGCGCTGAACGAGTACGTTTCAAATCCCTTCTGCTATTCATCATTCTATGGTCAACCTTCATCTACGTTCCAGTAGCCCACTGGGTATGGAGCCCTGATGGATGGCTCAAAGCTTTAGGCTCAATTGACTTCGCGGGAGGCTTAGTCGTACACATAACCGCAGGTGTCTCAGCCCTTGCAGCAGCATTAGTTGTCGGTAGACGAAAAGGCGAAACTTGCCCAACAGGTGCTACCCCTACACAAGGCAGCTCAATACCCTGGAAAGAACACATGAAATCGCTAGATCTAAAACTTCCAACATTTAAGCCAACAAACATCCCATACGTCCTGTTAGGTGCAGCGCTTCTATGGTTTGGCTGGTTCGGCTTTAACGCTGGCAGTGCATTAGCAGCAAACAACTTGGCCGTTTCAGCTCTTGTTGTGACAAACTTAGCCGCAGCAGCAGCCGCAATAAGCTGGATGGCAATGGACTGGCTACTTAAGGGTAAACCCTCAGCAGTCGGCATGGCAGTCGGTGCAGTCGTTGGTCTGGTCGTTATCACGCCTGCCTCAGGCTTCGTTACCCCTTCAGCAGCAATAATCATGGGCTTAATCGGCGGAGTAATCTCTAACCTGATAGCTAACTGGCGTACGGGCAGATCAAGAATCGATGATTCACTAGATGTCTTTGCATGTCACGGTGTTGGCGGTATCTGGGGTGCAATCGGTACAGGCATATTCGCATCTATTGGTGCAACTGGTCTGCTTTACGGAGGCTTAGATCAATTCCTTGCCCAGCTTGCAGCTGTGGCAGTTGTGGTGCCGCTTTCGTTCTTTGGCTCCTATGCATTGCTTAAACTGGTGAACTTGATTTCACCTTTGCGTGTTAGTGAGGAAGCAGAAGAGTCAGGTTTGGACCTTAGCGAGCACGGCGAAGAAGCCTATCAGCTTGATTAATCTCCCTCTTTTCCTTTTTTTGTTTTGAACATTTGATTTTTATATGTTGATTTTTTGGACAATTATTTGTTTTCTCTCTTTTTACACTTTTTTTACTGCACAAATATTGCTGAATAGGTTGATTTATTGGATGATTATTTAAAATTGTGTTTATTATAGATGCGAATGTATAGTTTAAATATTACAAATCCTAACTGAGCAGAAAAACAGACAAGTGAACCTTATGGCAGCAAACCCCGCAGATATCGCATGGATACTAACCTCAACAGCCCTCGTAATGCTCATGACACCAGCACTCGCATTTTTCTACGGCGGTTTAGTCCGACGAAAAAACCTCGTCTCAACTCTTGTCCAATGCATAGCCATCTTCGCCGTCGTCAGCCTCGTATGGTTCTTCTGGGGCTACAGCATGGTTTTCGGACCCAGCATCCACGGCATAACCGGCGACCTTTCACTATTTGGGTTAAACGGCATAACCATAAACAAAGTAAACTTAACCTATGCACCTGCAATTCCAGAAGTTCTCTTCTTTGCATTCCAACTTAAATTTGCCGCCATCACACCCGCCCTTATCATCGGAGCATGCGCTGAACGCATCCGCTTCAAATCCTTGCTGGTCTTTGTGGTTTTGTGGTCAACCTTCATTTACTCTCCCGTAGCCCATTGGGTGTGGAACACGAATGGCTGGTTACACATGCTTGGTGCAATGGATTTTGCAGGCGGTATCGTTGTGCATGTTACTGCGGGATTGTCTGCGTTGGCTGCTGCATTAGTTGTAGGTAGACGAAACGGTTGTGTTTACTGGAAAGACCAGCTCAAAGCCTTAGACCGCCAAACCCACCAGGCGTCAACAGCCAATCTGGGTACCGAATTTAAACCCACAAACATTCCCTACGTCATTTTAGGCGCAGGGTTACTTTGGTTTGGGTGGTTCGGATTTAATGGTGGAAGCGCCTTAGCGGCGGATAGTATCGCGGTTTCAGCGGTTGTATGCACGAACTTGGCGGCGGCAGCTGCTGCGGTGAGTTGGATGATTCTGGAATGGTTAACCAAGGGCAAACCATCCGCGATTGGCATTTCAGTTGGGGCAGTTTGCGGTATGGCAGCGGTCACGGCTGCGGCGGGTTACATAGACTTCACAGCTGCAGTCATAATTGGTTTAGCTGCAGGAGTTGTCTCTAATTTAATTGCTAATTGGCGTGCTGGTAGAAGTCGAATTGATGACACCTTGGATGTGTTTGCTTGCCACGGAATCGGAGGCGTAATCGGTGCGGTAGCAGTGGGGTTGTTTGCTACAGCCATGGTTAATCCTGCTGTGACGGGTTTGTTCTCTGGTAATGCTTACCAGTTGGGTGTGCAGGTTTTGGCGCTTGTGGTTGTTGCAATATTTGCGTTTGTGGGTTCCTATTTGCTGTTGAAGTTGGTTGACAAGTTTTCACCCCTACGTGTTAGTGCACAGGAAGAAGATGAAGGTTTAGACCTTAGCCAGCATGGAGAAGAAGCGTATCATTTAAACTAAATCCACCTTGTTTTGTGCTTATTCAGCAAAAACTTAAGAAGACTAACGTTGTAGCATGGGACATGGGCTTTAGGAAAACACCCCTTGTCCAGTTAATTATTGTAGCAGCTATTGCAATTTGTATTCTAAGCCCCACTATTGCTATAACTAACTCCTGCTATGGACCCTCAATAATCTCCAGCATAGACAAAACCGAAATCCTGCTCTATGAAAACGTGACAGTAACAGGTAAAATTTGCCCTCCCGAAGAAAACAAAACCATACGCGTCTCCTTCACAAGACCCGACCTAAGCTACATCAGCGTATATGTTTTAACTGACCCTGAAACTGGAAACTTTACAGCGACAACAGAACTTGACATGGCTGGGTTCTGGAACGTTTTCCCCATAAACGGCGTGATTAACGACCGCCTATTTGTCACCGTAATCGACCCCGACAATCCTAATCCTACTGAGCCACCAGCCCACATTCCCCTAAAATACACTGCCAACATATCCCTATTGTCCTTAACCGCTATCTCCTTAGGTGTAGGTACTGCGGTTTTCTTGTATGGTCGAAAAAAGAAATCCATCAACATCAGCTCATTTAGGCTATTTTTCCAAATTGGCATTGTTTTTCTTATTTTCTTTGGCATGTTCATTGACCATCAGTACCTATCTTTGCCCGATGGCGAAATCTCTGTTCATGAAAACCTGCTCGGCGAAAACGTGCTAGGCGTAGGCATGCCAGATGGATTGCCGCTGCCGTTTTTTGGCTGCTATTACCCCTGCGGAAGAGTCGGCACCTGCGCTTTATGGGAACTTCAAACATACATTTACCCCTTCTTTGATGCTGGTGCTGGCTGGGGCGTAAGCTACAACACCCCTGGGCTGATTCGTTTAGGCGTGGTTTTTGGTATAATAATTCTTGCCGCGGTGCTGCTGGGTAGGTTCTGGTGTGGCTGGGTCTGCCCGTTTGGATTATACATGGATTTAATGACGCGATTAAGAAAAGTCCTCAAGGTGAAACATCGGCAGTTCTCCGACAAATTCAACAAGCACTTCCACCAGTTAGGATATGTTATACTTGCCTTAATCATTATAATCTGCATTATTTTTGGTTCTCAAGCCATCGCAGGCGTGCAACTGGTGGATGGAACCGAAAAAACTGGGTTCGTGTGGACGTATTTCTCAGCGCCTTTCTGCCAAGTTTGCCCCATGAAACCCCTCTGCATCATGGGCGATGTAGCGGTTGGTTTGATGCGACCTAACTGGGCTACCATGAGCACAACAGGAGACTTCCTCCATCTGGGCTACTACCTAACCTCAATTAATCTGACAATTCTGGTAATCGTTACGGTTGCGGCATTCTTTTTCAGGCGGTCATGGTGCCAAATCTGCCCGCTCGGTGCATTAATCGCGTTGTTTAACCGTTTTCCGCCTTTCAAATGGATTTCAGGTGTCCGAATAGAAAAAACCAAAGAAAAATGCAACAGTTGCGGCATCTGCAAACGCGTCTGCCCCACACAAGTTAAAGAGGTTTACGAGGCAAAAGAGGGCGATATTATGACGTCCCAGTGTATCGGGTGCTTGCGTTGTGTGGAGATGTGCCCGCAGGATGAATGCCTCAAATTCAAGTTCGCGGGGAAAACGGTTCTTAAATCCCGCAACTGGCTAAACAGTTCTGGAAAATCAAAGGTGAAATCATGAAGAAAAAAACTCTTACCCACATAGTTGTCTTGATTGCTTTGATAGCCTCCTCCCTTATTATTACCTCACCCGCATCAGCAGTGGCTCCAACTAACACTACAACCATTACCATCAACGCAGACGGCACAGTATCACCCTCAGATGTGCCCATCCAACGCAATGGTGACACATACACTTTAACAGGTGACCTAAACAGCCAAATCCGAATCATGAAAGGCGGCATCACCTTTGACGGAGCAGGCTACACGCTTCGTGGACCCTACAATGGAACGCCCACGTGGGTTGTAGGTGAGGGACCTGACCAGTTACCTGAAGGACAACTTGCCCAATTCAGTATCGGCGTGGATTTAGGTGGCTATGCCGTGAAAGACGTTACTATCAAGAATTTGGTAGTTGAAAATTTCAGTGTAGGCATGTACATTTGGACTACAAACAATCTTGTAACTGAGAATTGTTTTTCAGAAAACCAAATTGCAATTTTGCTTTCTGGCGACTTTAATAATTTAACCCGCAATTATATCTCAAAAAGCGATGAAGCAGGCTTGTTTCTGGGTATAAATAGCCCCGGTGAGATACCGCCCAACTTTACGCTGTCCCAAAACACTTTTGACCACAATCGCCTACAGTTCGCCGCCTGCATCTGCGACTCTTACAACGAGTCCGAACCCATTCACGTTTGGGATGATGGACAAGTGGGCAATTACTGGAGCGACTACACCGGAGTTGATGCCAACGGCGATGGCATAGGCGACACACCCTACATTATTGATGAGAAAAACCAAGACCGCTACCCCTTAATGTTGCCCGCTGTGGAGTTGCCTATTGAAGAGGCACCGTTTCCGGTTACTTTGGTGGCGGCGGTTTTAGCGGTGATAGTGCTTGTGGCTGTGGGGTTGGTTGTTTTTTGGAAAAGAAAAAGATAAGCATAACCCCGCCCTAAATTTTCAAGGTGAAGTAAATTGAAGGTTATCGCTTTTAACTCAAGTCCAAGAAAAGACGGCAACACAAACCGCCTAATCCAGCAATCACTCAAAGCCCTCCAAGAAGAAGGCATCCAAACCGAACTCATCCAAATCGGCGGACAAACTCTCCATGGATGCACCGCGTGTGGAACCTGCCGTACCCTCAAGAACAAGCAATGTTCAATCACAACCGATGACGTTAACAGTTACATCCAAAAAATGATTGAAGCAGACGGAATCCTTCTGGGTTCACCCACGTACTTTTCCATGATGACCCCAGAATTAAAGGCGCTTATTGACCGTGCAGGCTACGTTGCAATGTCAAACGGGGGAATGTTCAAACGTAAAGTCGGCGCGGCAGTTGTCGCAGTTCGCAGGGCAGGGGCTATGCCAACTTTTGATGCCATCAATCACTTCTTCTTAATCAGTGGAATGGTTGTTCCCGGCTCAAATTACTGGAACATTGGCGTAGGCAGAGCAGTGGGTGAAGTGGAAAATGATGAAGAAGGGATGCGAACCATGACAAATCTTGGCAAAAATATGGCTTGGTTGCTCAAAAAAATAAATCCGCCCTAAACCATACAAAAGCGATAACTTAATTACAAAATATCGCCTCTTTTTTTGTAGGTGTGATGATTTTGTCAAATACGACTAAGAAAAAGAATCCATCTAACTGCCCCGATTGCCACGATGAATGTACCCTTGAAGTTGCCAAGGCTCTTAAAAGCGACAACTGGGACGTAAAAGCCAACTTGCCCGGCTGGGAAAAACCCGAAAAACTTGGTCCTATGATTCCTGATGTTGAAGCCAGCAAGAAAGGCTGCCTAAAGCGGATTTGCCAAATCGCAACCAAAGAAATGTTTGAGGGTAACGAGAAAAACTATCGGGACTTCAAAAACTACTGCGCCGACTACGACTTTCAATTCTTCATGATAAAAGACGGCAAACGCGTCCCCATTGACCCAGCCACGTTTGGCAAAGAAAACAAAAAATAAAGAGAAGTCGCCTTGGCGGTTACTTCATTATTTCTTTAAGGTCTTCGTCAGCTGTTTTGATGGGCATGATGTTGAATTTCTCAACCAGCACTTTGAGGATGCCAGGTGATACGAAGGCGGGTAGGCTTGGACCTAAGCGGATATCTTTAATGCCCAAATGTAGCAGTGACAGCAGAATCGCGACAGCTTTTTGTTCATACCATGACAACACCAACGAGAGCGGCAAATCATTAACGCCCACCCCAAACGCATCTGCCAGTGCCTGAGCAATTTTAACTGCTGAGTAAGCATCGTTACATTGCCCAATATCCAGTAAGCGGGGGATTTCATCGATTGTTCCCAGTTCATTATCAAAGAATCGGAATTTACCACATGCCAACGTAAGGATTATGGTGTTTTTAGGTGCCTTCTCAACCAGCTCAGAGTAGTAGCTACGTCCAGGTTTTGCTCCGTCGCACCCACCAACTAGTATGAACCGTTTAATATGCCCCGCCTTAACTGAATCAATGATTTTTCCTGCTACACTAAGCGCCGCGTTATGACCAAAACCCACCAGCACAGACTTTCCCTCTATGTCCTCGTGGAATCCGGGCAGTTCTTGTGCTTTTTGGATGACTGCGCTGAAGTCTTTGCCGTTGATGTGGGGAACGTTTGGGTAGCTTACTGGTCCACTGGTGAAAATGTTGTCTTTGTAGCTGTCCATTGGGCGTTGTATGCAGTTGGTGGTCATGAGAATCGCACCGGGGAACGCAGCGAATTCTTTTTGCTGGTTAAACCATGCTGTGCCGTAGTGTCCGTAGAAGTTGGGGTAGGCTTTGAGTTTGGGGTATCCGTGAGTGGGTAGCATTTCGCCGTGAGTATAAACGTTGATTCCTGTACATTGGGTTTGTTTAAGGATCTCCTCTAAGTCAATTAGGTCATGTCCCGATACGAGGATGGCTTTTCCTTTTTTGTGTCCCAATGGCACTTTAGTGGGAACAGGATGCCCATATGTCTCTGTATTGCCTGTATCCAAAAGCTCCATTGCGCGCAGGTTGACTTCACCGCACTTGAAAACTAACCCGATAAAATCGTTCACGCCCAAACTCTTATCCATTGGTGCCGCGAGACCCTGATAGATAAAGTAAAAGACGGTTTGGTCTTTTTTGCCCAGCACGTACGCGTGATAAATGTAGGCGGCTACACCTTTTAGCCCAAAAGTAAGCAACCACTGAAGCGAATGCAAATCCTCATTGATTGTGGGGTCAGCGTTTATGCCATGCTGTTTTCCTTGTTCGGCTAATTCGTCGATGCTGGTTTGGAGTTTTAGGGTTGGAGTGTTGACTTGACTTTTGGTTTTTAGTTTTTGAATATATTTTTCTGTTTGGTTTATGTACTCTGCGATGGATTTGGGGTCAAAGTTCACGTTTGTTAAAGTAACAAAAAGCGCCTCCGCAGTGAAAACGCTCATCTGCTCATCCGTGACGCCCTGCTTTTGGGCTTGGATGGCGAGTTGGCTGAGTTCTCGCAACTTGTAGACGAGTAGGTCTTGGAGGTTGGCGACTTGCGCGTTTTTACCACAGACACCTGCAACGGTGCAGCCTTGTCCTTTGGCTGTTTGTTCGCATTGGTAACAGAACATTTGATTTTGACTCATGCATATCACTAAAAATAGTAAGGTGGTTTTCTCAGATAGTATTTGTCCCGTATATGTTAGGGATAATTATGTTATGGAGAAACTCATTTTTAGTGTTGACTAACGCTTTTATTACGACTTGTCCTTTTCCTTTCTGAGGTGATAACTATGATGGACTTATGTTCTACGTTTGGCGTGGTGCTTCCTTGTTGTGTACTTTTTGCCCTATTTTCGTTAGCGGCTAGCTGGCTCTTTAAGCGCAGTAAATAACTGAAATACTGTTAAAGAGCAACAGCCACAAAAGCTACAGTTCTTGCTTAAAATAATGCTCCAGCAATCGTCTTGTGCCCCGCCGCATAATCTCCGACAACGTCGCTGCACTAATCCCCAACTTCGACGCCAACTCCACCATGCCAATCTGCCGAGGATAATCAAAAAAGCCACTCTTCAGCGCCAACCAAAAAATCCGTTCCTGATTTTCCGTTAAAACCTCAATTTGCGCTTTGAACTTACCAACTTTGCGCACGTTCACGTTGTATCCTGCATTTTTTAGGTCGCTGATGATGCCTTGATACGCCTCGAAGGTGGGTACCATGAAATTGTACGTGATGAGGTTACCTTGGATGCTTTTGCCTGAAACCAAAAACGCGTCATGCCCCAAAATCGTGTTGCAGACTTGGCAGCCCTCGCTTTGCAGCCACACAGAGGATTTGCTCTCAAGCCCTTTTTTGAATTGTTGGCTGGCTTTTTTGGCTTGGTCCTCGCCCACATCCATTAGGTGCCGTACTTTGCCACTGCTGGAGCTGCGTACATCCACAACTTTGAGGTGCTTGTAGCCCAAAGAAGCCAGTTTACCGACCATTTTGCAGTCTTTGTTTTCGACCTCTATTACTACGTGGTAGGGTTCACGCCAGGCATCAACCAATTAAATCACAAAGAAAAATGTGTAAACAGACGTTAAAACCTTAACTAAAAAGAAAAGAAGTGATGGTTTAGACTTTGAAGTATTTTCCGTACAGCACTATGCCCACTGCTAAGATTGCCACGCACGAAACCACAACAACCCCAAAGTCCAACAGCACCGTTGCACTTGTGATTGAGGCTCCCCGAAGGAACAGTGATGTGAGGGCGTCGGTGACGTAGTAGCTGGGTACCACTTTACCTGCTTCTTGTGCTGCGCCTGATAGGGATGCTCCTACGAAGGTGCCAAGGAACATTTGCGGTAGCAAGAACAGGAAGCTTAAGCCTGTGGCTGCACCTGAAGATTTTGTAATTGTTGCTGTGATTAAGCCAAAGCCCACGTTGGATACGCTAAATACCAGCACCATCAGGAACGCGAAGGTGTACACTGGGATGCCTACTTCTGGTCTAAAGCCCAAAGCGTAAATCATGCCAAACATTATTGCTGCCTGAATAAACGCTATTGCTAAGTATGAAACTACCTGGCTGGTGATGAATTCGGTGGGTGTTGTTGGTGTTATGCGGATGCGTTTCATCATGCCGCTTTCCCTATCACCGGTGAAGGATTGGGCAACAATCATAATCATGAACACGGATGCAAACGTGAACATGCCCGGCGCAAAATAATCAAACGTGGATGCCTGCTTAACGGTCAATGAAGCACTTTGCAGCTCAATGGGGCTCTGGTTTGTCTGCTGGTTTTGGCTAAAGAGTCCTCCGAGCACCTGTTGGATGATTGGCGGAATCGCTTGCGTGGCAACTAGTGAGCCTTGGTCAAGATATAATGCGACGGTTGAGTTGACCCATTGGCTGGAATCATCGGGGAACGTGTGGTAGGTGGTTATGCTTTCGCTAAAGGTTTGGGGTATGATTATTGCTGCTTGAATTTTTCCTTGACTTAAATCATCCTGCACGGTTTGGTTGCTGTCATAAAGGTTGACGTTTAGCATAGTCACGTTTGAGAGGACATCAGTAAATGGCTGAGCGCCTTGACCATCAAGGTTGACAATGCCCACCTGATATGTTACTGTTGCATCGCCGCCGACGCCGCCAAAAGACAAACCAAACGCAAGCACAAACACAATTGGGAACAAAAAAATCATAAACAGTGCTGCGGGTTCACGGATGGTTTTTTTGAGTTCCTTTTTGGTTAATGCCGTGACTCTTTGCAGTTTCATTAGATTTCCTCCCTCATGTTGCGTCCTGTGAGCTGGATGAAGACTTCTTCAAGGTTTTTGACTCCTGCTTCTTTGATGAGGTCTTTGGGTGTGCCCAGCGCGATGAGTTTGCCATGGTCAATTATGCCGACTCGGTCGCAGAGTTCTTCGGCTTCTTCCATGTAATGCGTGGTTAGGATGATGGTTTTGCCTTGGGCTTTTTGTTCTTTAATAAAATCCCAAACTGCATGTCTTGACTGTGGGTCTAACGCTACGGTTGGTTCATCCAGAAACTCGATTTGTGGGTCATGGATAAGCGCTAATGCGAGGCTGAGCCTGCGTTTCATGCCGCCACTGTACTTAGCCGTTAACCTTTTCGCATCTTCCGATAAACCCATTTTTTCCAGCAGCATTTTGCTTCTTTGACGAATTGTTTTCTTGTTCATGCAGTAGAGTTTGCCGAAAAGCTCAAGGTTTTCGTACGCATTTAGGTATGGGTAAATGGCGGTTTCTTGAATGCAAACGCCAAGTAGTTCTTTGACTTTTTGTGTGTCTTTTTGCACGTTGTAGCCCATGATGTTGGCTGTGCCGCTGGATGGTTTGATTAGGCCGCAGATGATGCTTATTGTTGTTGTTTTGCCTGCGCCGTTGGGCCCCAGAAGCCCGAAGAGTTCCCCTTTCGCAACTTGAAGGGTGAGGTTGTCCACGGCGGTTTTATCTTCATATTTTTTGGTTAAATTCTCAATTACTATTGCTGATTCACTCAACATTAATCCTCCATACCGTGACATTATCAATTAAACATTTAGTTTCATGTTCACCCCAAACAAAACAAAAGAGCACTATCAACAGGCAAAAAGGGCGTTTTCGACATTGTTCGATTAAGAAAAAGGACACCTAAAAATCGTTTTTGCGCCAGCACGGTAAAATGTAGCCTGTATAAATGATGTTTGGCGCCACGCACTCAACAGCCGGTTCAGTTTCGAAGCTTTCTCGAAGTTGCTTTAGCTCTTTGGTTGTGGGTGTCCAAACCATGAAAATGCATTCGTCAGGTATGTTGCTAAATGCCCAGTAGAAGAGTGTGTTGGGGTAGTGTTTTTGTAGAATCTGAAGGGACATGTTGGGTGTGGTTTCTTTTTTTAGTTTAACGTGGAAAATCGTTATTATGTCATGGTCGTGGTCAGGGTACCAGTCTATCGATAACTCAACCAAGTAATTGTTTATCATCCGTGTAAGTCTGCGCCTAACCGTTTTAGCTGAAACCCCCAATTCTTCAGCTATGATGCTTGTTGCCTTGCGTGCGTCGTCTTTGAGGGAGCGGATGATTTTGTAGTCCAACTCGCAAAGCTTTGGCACCTTATCGATTTGGATATTTGCGGGCAGAGGCGAAACTGTTAACCCAACAGTGGGTTCAGAAATTTCCGCATTTTCTCTCACAAAACGCACCAGCGCATCCAACTCCGCAATATCTCTCAAATATGCGCCAATGTAGAGAACGTTTCCGCCTCCCACAGCTAACCAGTAAATTGACCCATGTGCTTCCAGTTTGGGCTTTACTGCCCTGATTATGTTGGCTTTTGAGTTGCCGAAAATGATGACGTGGACGGCGTTTTGTGCTAGGAAACTGGGTGAAGCGTTGAATCTTGGGATTACTCCGTGGTCGATTAGGGCTTGAATGCGGTTGTGCACGGCGGTTACGGAGAGGTCAAGTTTGTCAGCGAGTTCTCTATATGAGCGCCGCGAATTGTACATCAGTAGTTGGCATAGGATAATGTCAACTTTATCCAAAGACACACACCCTTAACTCATCTGTAACCACAGCCTCATAAAACTTTAGCAAACAGACATTAGGGTGAGGGGGGTCTATAATTTTTGTGTTTTATTGATGCCTTTTTCTCAGCAGAAGCAAGGTTATCACTGAAATTGCAGCCACTATTATAATAGCATAAAATATCTCCACTGGTATTGGGGAGCCTTTTTCTGTTGTGGTTGGTGTGGGTGTTGGTTGTGGGGTGCCGTAGTATGCGTATTTGTTTTCATAGCTTAAATGGGGGTTACCCTGAGTGTCTATGGTTAGCGATGGTGAAACTTGGGGGTCAACAAAGGCATCTACGGTTTGAAATGTCCAGTATGTGTTGTTTAAGATAGTATATCTTAGCCTGTTTGTTGAATCAATATAGGCAATATGCGGAACCCCCTGCGCGTCTAAAGCAATTGAGGAATGAGTTGAGTAACTTGTGAAGGCTTTTACTAAAGTTTGAATACTCCATGATGCGCCGTTCCAGTAGGCGTATTTTAAATCAGGAATAATATTGTGTCCAGACTCTGTGGGGTACGCAAAGCTGTAGCTTACGTGAGGATGCCACGCACCATCCAAAACAAGAGAAGGACTACTACCGCCTTCGTTATCTATGGTTTGTATGTTCCATGCTGAGCCAGTCCAGACAGCATATTTCAATTCTCCCTCTCCATTATAGCATATATGTGGGTTTTCGGCTGAATCCAAAGCAAGAGCTGACTGAAAACCGTGAGGGGCTACTATTTGAATGTTCCATGTTGTTCCATTCCAGCTTGCATATTTAACAGAACTAAATATTCCTGTATCATTTACAAATTCGAAATTATAACTTATGTGGGGGTTGTTATTTGTGTCTAAAACTAACGAGGAAAAGGCACCATATTCGGTTTGGTCAACTGTTTGTATGTTCCATTCTGTACCGTTATAGTTGCCGTACATTATTTGATAAGTTGAAGAATTGTAGGTGAAAAAGCATATGTGTGGTTTGTCACTGGAATCCATCACAATTCCTATCGTAGCTTGATAGAGTACATTGGTGTCTACAATTTGTCTGTTCCATGTTGAATCAACTTGATAGGCATACATCAATTTGCGCTGGTTATTATAGCATATATGGGGGCTATTATTAGAATCCAAAGCAATACAGGATGAATAGAAATAACTGATATGCGACTCGTGCTCTACAGTTTCAATATTCCAAGTGGAGTTTTCTATTTGGGCAACCGCTATACATGGTAAAAGCATTACCAGAACAAGTGCCATTGTTGCAGTAACAATTTTTTCGCCCATGCTTATCCTATTTTATGGTAACCTGCTTATGTTTCTATCGCAAAACAAGTTGAATCAAAAAGCAACAAATCCTCATAATTGAGATACCTATATTTTTCTATCAGTTTCTTTCCTTGACTTAAGGCTAATGAGTGAATACTCCAAAAAATAAGAAAGGGTGGGTTGGGTTTAGTTGCGGATTTGCCCCGTTCCCACAATAACATATTTGATTGTGGTTAGATGTTGAATGCTCATCGGTCCTCTGGCATGCAGTTTCTGCGTGCTGATGCCAATTTCCGCACCCAATCCGAACTGGTTGCCGTCGGTGAAGCGTGTGGATGCGTTCCAGTATACTGCTGCGGAGTCGATTTCTCGCATGAATCTTGTGGCTTTGGTGAAGTCTTTGGTGATTATGGATTCGGAATGTTTGGAGCTGTACTTGTTTATGTGGGCGATTGCTTCGGAAATGTCTTCAACAACTTTTACGCCGATGATTAAGTCCAGGTATTCTGTGTACCAGTCTTGCTCAGTAGCAGCTTTTACGGTTGGCACGATTTTTCGGGTTTGCTCATCGCCGCGGACTTCCACACCCTTCTTTTGCAATTCAGCAATAACTATGGGTAGATAAGCCTGTGCGATTTTGCTGTTAACCAAAAGTTTCTCAGCTGCATTGCAGACGCCAGGACGCTGCGTTTTAGCGTTAATGACAATGGGGGTTGCCATCGCTAAATCTGCGTCTTCTTCAACATAAATGTGACAGTTACCCGTGCCTGTTTCGATAACGGGTATTCTGGATTTTTCTATCACTGTACGAATCAAATCAGCGCCGCCTCGGGGAACAAGCAAATCAACATACTGGCGCATACCCATTAGTTCCTCTGCGTCTTTGTGGTCCGCAGAATTAACCACCTGAACCGCATCCATAGGCACCGCAGTATCCGAAAGCGCTTCACGTAGCACTTCGCCGATGGCGACATTAGAGTTCAGCGCGTCTGAGCCCCCACGCAGTATCACAACGTTTCCTGATTTGATGCAGATTGAAGCGGAATCGGATGTTACGTTGGGTCGGGACTCGTAAATTACGCCGATTACGCCCATGGGAACACGGATTTGGCTGATGATTAATCCGTTGGGTCTTGTCCAAGTTTCCAGAACCTTTCCGATTGGGTCATCCATCGTGGAAACTTCACGGATTTCTTTAGCCATGTTCTGGATTTTCTTTTGGTCCAAGGCTAAACGGTCAAGCAGTGACGCTTTAACGCCTCTGGCTCTTGCGGCTTCTACGTCCAGCTTGTTTGCATCCAAAATTTTCTGGCTGTTGGCTTCTATTGCGTTTGCCATTTTGCACAGCGCCACATTTTTCTGCTCAGTGCTGAGCGTGGTCATTTCTGTGGCGGCTGCTTTGGCTTTGATGCATATCTGCTCTATCATTATTCTTCTTCCTCGATTAAATGTATACTCTTATGACCTATTGCTTCTTTAGGTTTATTATTACCCAGTTTTGCTTGAACCTCAGACACCTGCAAGCCCCTGATTTGATTAAGCTGGCTACTGTTGAAATTAGGGTTACCCCGAGCAAACTCTACGCCGTTCTCATCTTCTAAGCTTACCACGTCGCCCTCATCAAAAATGCCCACAACATCAACAATACCCACAGGCAACAAACTGGAACCCTCCAAAATCGCTGTTTTCGCGCCTTCATTAACCCTGATTTTGCCTTTCACTGCTGCACCGTAAGCAATCCAGCGTTTCACTGCAGGCAACCGCTCCTGAGCTTTGAAATTGGTGCCCACGTCTTTTCCAGCTAAAATGTCCAAAATCACGTTTTTTTGTCGACTGTTGGCTATGACCATGGGGATTCCGCAGGAGGTGGCGATTTCAGCGGCTTTGATTTTGCTTTGTATTCCGCCTCTGCCTCTTTTGCCTTTGCCGCTTAGGGAATCTTTGAGTTCCGTGGTTATTGTCTCGACGGTTTTGATGAGTTTGGCTTCGGGCTTGGCAGGGTCAGCGGTGTATAAGCCGTCAACGTCTGAGAGAATAATTATGATGTCGGCGCAGATAGCTCCAGCAACCAAAACGGACAGGAGGTCGTTGTCGCTAAAGTTTACCTTGTAGCCTTCCGTACGCATGAGTTCGTCCACGCTGGTTACGTCGTTTTCGTTGATGATGGGAACCACGCCGACTTTAAGCAGTAAACCCAGCACATCACAAGTATGAACGTACGAGGCACGATTAGACAAATCCTCAGCTGTGAGCAGTATCTGGGCAACTTTAACGCCGTACTCTCGGAACACATCACGATATTTTGCCATAAGCACGCTTTGCCCTGTCGCGGCGGCTGCTTGCTGAAATGCGACGTCTTGGGGTTTAGGGGGAATGCCCAGTTCCGCGATGCCTGCAGCTACGGCGCCTGACGTTACCAACACGATTTTGTCGCCTTGTTTGGTGGCGGCTACGATTTGGCTGGCGAGGTTTTGCATTTGTTCTAAGTCAAGGTTTCCTTGGCTGTTGGTTATGCCGATAGTTCCAACTTTTACTACGATTAATCTTTGAGGCATCGCTTTTTCCCTTAGTATTTGATGTATGTTTGTCTGGCTTTTAAATGCAACCAAACCTGTAGACTAAAACATGGCTTATTTGAGAAAAAATGGTGTAAACAAAAAAATTTCTTCAATAAAAATCGAAAATTTTATAAGAGTAAGGCGAGAGGTTGTTCACCATGTTAATACCTTTACAATCCCTAACTGCATTAACAATAGATTCTCCCTACATTTTTTGGATAGCCCCAATAGCTGGTATAATCGCCGTAATAGCCTCGCTTATACTCATGAACCGAATCGGCAAAATGAGCCAAGGCGGAGCTAAAGCGGTTGAAGTCGGCAACGCCATCAGAGAAGGCGCATACGCTTTCCTGAAAAGGCAGTACAAAACCATCGGTATAATCACGGCGGTGCTGTTTGTGCTGCTGTGGATAGCTCTGCCAACAGGACCGTTTGGCGTGGGCACGGCGGCAGCGTTTCTGGTGGGAGCAGTCGCGTCACTGGCGGCTGGCTACATCGCCATGGACAACGCAACCAAAGCCAACGTGCGAACCGTCGCGGCAGCCAAAGAAAAAGGCGCAGAAGCTGCATTAAAGACAGCGTTTTACGGCGGCGCCACTATGGGTATGGCAGTTGTTGGTTTATCACTTTTAGGTGTAAGTTTTCTGTTTCTGCTCTACGGCGGATTTGACGCAATGTTCGGCGGCATCGCTGATGTTACCGAAGCTGCTGAACTTGGCAGAGCCGCAGCAAGCGGAATCGTCGGCATGGGTTTTGGAGCATCACTAATCGCGCTGTTCGCCCAGCTTGGCGGAGGACTCTACACCAAAGCAGCTGACGTAGGCGCAGACCTCGTCGGCAAAGTTGAAGCAGGCATCCCCGAAGATGACCCAAGAAACCCCGCAGTAATCGCCGATAACGTCGGTGACAACGTGGGTGACAGCGCTGGCAGAGGCGCAGACCTCTTTGAGTCAGCAACAGGCGAGAACATCGGTGGCATGATCATCGGTGGCTTAATCAGCATCGCCACAGGCAACCTGATTTTCCTGTTCTTCCCACTGATTGCACGCGCCTTGGGTATCTTCGCGACATTTGTCGGTATGCCCTTTGTCAAACTAAACGAAAAAGAAGCAAAGCAGCCAATGAAAGCCCTACGCAAAGGTATGTTGGTTACAACTGTTGTTGCAGGTATACTGTTCTTTATTGCAACAGTATTTTTGTTGGGTAACATGAACCTGTTCTACTGTTTACTTGCAGGTCTAGCAGCTTCAGTAGCAATTGACTACATCACAGACTACTATACAGGACGCGACCGTGGGCCAGTCGTAAAGATTGCCCGCGCAAGCGAAACAGGCAGTGCAACCAACATCATCACAGGCTTTGCAGTCGGATTAGAAACCACTGCTCTACCAGTAGTCTCACTAGTTATCGCGTTGATAACTTCATACTGGTTTGGAACACAATTCGGTATGGAAATCGGCATCGATCCCTTCATAGGTGGAATCTACGGAACAACCCTTGCAACAATGGGTATGCTCGCAGTTATGGGCATGGTCTTAGCCCTTGACGGCTTCGGACCAATTGCCGACAACGCAGCAGGCATCGCAGAGATGTCAGGTGAAGGCGGCGCAGAAGAAACCATGGAAGCCCTTGACGCAGTGGGTAACACAACTAAAGCCCTAACCAAAGGCTTTGCGTTGGGTTCAGCCTTACTTGCAGCACAACTGCTATTCCAAACATATATTGAAGAAGTCGTAGCAGCGGTTGAAAATGGTACATTGTCACCTAATGCAATCCCTGGAATAGACCTTTCCAATCCTGTATTGGCGATAGATATTTCAAATCCTGCAGTGCTCGTCGCAGGTTTCATCGGTGCAATGATACCCTTCTTCTTCAGCAGCCAAGCCATCAGTGCAGTAGGCAAAGCAGCAGCCGAAATGGTCGCAGAAGTCAGACGGCAATTCAAAGAAATACCCGGTATCATGGAAGGCACAGGCAAACCAGACTATGGCAAAGCAGTAGACATCAGCACAAAATCCGCGCTTAAAGGCATGGTGCTCCCAGGAATAATCGTCGTGGTAGTTCCATTAATCGTTGGTATCCTGATGGGTCCAGCAGCAATCGGTGCACTAGTTATAGGCGCAACACTCTCAGCGGTTCCACTGGCTCTATTCATGAACACTGGTGGTGGCGCATGGGACAACGCTAAGAAACACATTGAAGCAGGTAACTTCGGTGGCAAAAACAGTCCAGCTCACCAAGCAGCAGTCGTCGGCGACACAGTCGGTGACCCACTCAAAGACACAGCAGGACCAAGCCTACACGTGCTCATTAAGCTCCTTAGCACACTTAGCATCGTGTTCATCCCGCTGTTCTGGAACCTGCTACAGCTGATATAAGCACGGAAAAACAAGGGAAGTTTTTCTTCCCAACCCTTTTATTATTTTTAGTTTATTTTTCAGAGATTTTTGGGCTTTCAGACAGTTCGTCAGTGTAACTTTCTTCTTTAAGTTGTAGTGCCATTTCTCTGCCTAAATCGGTTAAATAGAAAAGTTTGTAGCGATTACGTCCATCCCTTGTAAGTTTGACTTCTTCACGGAAAAGCAGTGCTTCAGTTAGTATCTCACAGTTTCGTATGTCTATAGATGAACTGGTTGTTCCTAAACTGTCTTTTAAGTAGCTCAGGTGCTGTTCTTGATTGTCTAATGCTGCGGTTAAATAACTCTTAAAAATGCCTGTTTTGTGCTGAAAAAATTTTAACATGTACTGCTCAAAATTTTCCATAAAAACACCACAAATGCCTAATTAAAAATCTGTTTTTGAATGCTTTAAGTATTTCTACTTCAAAAATGCGGGTAATGTCTTTTTATTGGGCAGGGAAAACCTTATCAGCAAAACCAATCAATAAAGGGCAAGAGGGTTTACATGTCATTTGAGTCCGCAAAGAAGTATGGGTACATTTCAAGTTTGTTAACAGTGATTTTTCCCGTAATTGCCCTCGCGGTTCTATTAGTGGTTATTTTGCCTTTAAGTTTGACTATATCAATTTTTAGCCCTGATACTGCGATTACGACTATGGTTGGAATCCTATTAACTGCATTAATTATCAGCTTAGCCAGTGTCTGCGCAATAACCTTTTTATTCCTATCAGCAATGTACCGGTTATCCAAACATTACAATGAACCAACTCTGTTCATGTATCCAATATACGCCTTAATCATTGGAATTGCAGGAGCAATCTGTACCGTTATATTCCAATTACTATTATATCCCATTTACTCGTACACAACTTTCACAGCATTAACAACTTACCCAAACACGATGCTTTACTCGATTTTTTCAATAGGAATAAACCTGTTAATCTCCATAAGTTCAGGTTACCTTTACATGCGTACCTTCAACAAACTCGCCGAAAAATCAGGCGTTGACAACTTCAAAACTGCAGGTTTACTCTACATTATCGGCGCAGTACTAACCATTGCTCTTGTTGGTGGTCTAATAATTTGGATTAGCTGGATTTTTGTAACTCTGGGATTCCGAAAACTCACACCTACGCCCCAAACAACAGCAGCCCCCACAACAACAGTGACAGGAGTTCCAATGGGACAAAACCTTTACTGCCCACAATGCGGCACAGAAAATCCCCAATACGCCATATACTGCCAATCATGCGGCAAACAACTAAAATAAACGCCAAAAACGAGCGGGACACAAATGAAACATGCCTTCACTAACCAACGCTTTTGCAGACAATGGCAAACCACCGCTGATATAACCGACAATCAATACTGCCGAAAATGCCCAAGCCAGCCATGCCAACAGCTTTGGCTAATGATAAAAAAGTTGGCTTCAAGCAATAATTATGAGGGTATAGAAGCAAAGACTCTTTCTGCTCAGCATCGGTTTAGGCTCTTTACGACACCTCGGCAGGGTGAGTACCGGTGTAGTTTTCAGGTGCTTGAACCTTTCCGCGTGGGAAACCCTTGGGGAATATCCAAAGAGGACTTCATGTATGTCCTCAAAACAGGCGATGACCATACACCCTCGCAGACTAGGCAGAAATCTCATGTTGAATCAATAATCAGCCTGCTAAACACTCAAGAAACCAGTAGAAACCTAATCAACCAAATACTAAAAAAATAAATACTCAATAGAATGCTTTCCACATTCCTATTAGGCTCCAAATAGTTGATCTATGCAGAAACTATAGAGGGGAGGTCCCTAATGACACATTTCTCAGCCAAAAATCATCTGCAAAGTTGTGCTGATGTAAGTTTAAATCTTTTATCCAGCATAAACCTGTAGGAACAAGCGCTATGTCAGTCCCATTCACTTTCAACATTCCCTACCGAAACAACCCCAAACTCAAAGCCATAATGGAAAAAGTCAGAGAAGACAAAAAATTACAGATGTACTGGAAATGCGCTAACGTCATGGCAATCGAACGCATGGGCTACACTGATCATGGACCAACCCACGTAAAAATCGTCTCCAATCTCGCCCTAAAACTGCTACGGATACTGGTTGAAAAAAACCGTATTACCCCAAGCATCGTAGAAAACTACGCCGGCTACGGCATGAAAACTGAGGACGCTGAGGTTGTGGTGGTTTTAGGCTCAATTTTTCATGATTTAGGCATGATAGTGCAACGCAATAACCACGAAAAATACAGCGCAACTCTCGCACTGGAGTTTCTGGAACGCTGCCTCAACCCAACCTACAATGAAGAAGAACGCGCCATAATCACCTCTGAAGTTCTCCACTCCATCGTTTGCCACGAAGAACCCAAATTCGGAGAAGCACCAAACAAAATCCTAACAAAAGAAGCGGGACTCGTGGGGATTGCGGATGCTTTGGATATGGAAGCTGGTAGGGCACGGATTCCTTTTAACGCGGGCAAAGTTGATATTCACGCTGTTTCTGCGCTCTCTATTGAGAAGGTTGTAGTTGAAGCTGTAGAGGATAGTAGTAAGCCGATTGTTATAAAAATTGAAATGTCCAATTCTGCAGGTGTATTCCAAATTGATGAACTCTTAAAACCCCGTATAGCACGCTCAGGACTTCAACAGTACTTCCACGTCATCGCAGAAATCACAGGTGAAAAAGAAAACCGCATCATAGAAAAATTCGAAATCTAACCCTCCTGGATGCGCCCGTGTCCAAAGAAGATTAAAGCAACGCATAACATACTACCCCTAAACAGGCAAACACTCACAGGAGAACCTGAAATGGAAACCCGCAGAGAAATTGACCCCTTAGGCGAAAAACAAATCCCAAAGAACGCTTACTATGGAATCCAAACTTTTCGGGCAACAGAAAACTTTCCAGTCAGCGGCATAAAAGAACCCGCTGTATTCATCAAATCTTACGTGCAAATCAAAAAAGCCGCTGCAATCGCCAATCAGCAAGTTGGATGGCTTAAACCTGAACTTGCAGAAGCCATAATCCAAGCCTGCGATGAGGTGCTCAGTGGGAAACTGCTGGACCAATTTGTTGTTGATGTTTTTCAGGCGGGTGCAGGAACCAGCTTTAACATGAACGTTAACGAGGTGTTGGCTAATCGGGCTTTGGAATTACTAGGTAATGAAAAGGGTGACTACAAAACCGTCAGCCCAAATGACCATGTGAACATGGGGCAATCAACAAATGACACCTTCCCAACTGCTCTGCACGTATCAGTTCTAACCGCTCTACAGCCCCTGCTCACAGAGCTTGATAGGCTTGCTGATGCCTTCAACGTTTTAGGCGAAAAGTATGAGGATGTTTTGAAGGCAGGACGGACGCATTTACAGGATGCAGTTCCCGTCACTTTGGGGCAGGAGTTCTCTGCTTATGGTTCAGTTATCAAACACGCGGCTGATGAGCTTGGACGTCGTCAAGAGAACCTATACAGCGTCGCGTTAGGCGGTACCGCAACAGGCACAGGCGCCAACACTCACCCTGACTACAAACGGCTCGCAATAGCGGAACTTGCCAAAATCTCAGGCTTTCCTCTCAAGGCAGCAAGCAACAATTTTGAGGCATTGCAAAGTCACCGCGCCGCCCAGTCAGTGTCCAGTGGGCTTAAGGAGTTGGCTTTAGAGCTAATTCGCATCGCAAACGATTTACGCTTGTTGGCTTCTGGTCCAACTACGGGCTTAAACGAGATAACCCTGCCACCCGTTCAGCCAGGAAGCTCAATTATGCCGGGTAAAGTGAATCCTGTAATGGCAGAATGCCTTGATATGGTTGCTTTCCAAGTTGTTGCTTGTGACACTGCGGTTTCACTTGCAACTCAAGCAGGACAAATGGACCTCAACGTGATGACCCCAGCAATCGTCTACAACATGCATTTCAGCATTCAAATCCTCACTAATTACCTGCCTGTTTTCCGACAAAAATGCGTTGAAGGCATAACCGTGGACAAGGACTGCTGTCAAAACTATCTTGAAAAGAATCCGTCGTTAGCGACTCTTTTGGCGCCAAAAATTGGCTATTTAGAAGCTGCAAAAATTGCAAAGCAAGCCCAAGCTGAAAAACGCTCAGTTAAGGAGGTCGTGCTTGAGCGGGGACTGCTGTCTTGCGAGGAGCTGGACCAGATTTTTAGCCGTAAAAACCTGCTAAATGAAAAATAAGCTGACGGTGACTCCAAAAGAGAAATCTGCAAACCTAAAACATAAGGTTAACCCTTCTTTTTTGTTTCAAATCACCGTTAAATTGTTCGGAACGATGAACATGCTTTTAAGTAACTTGTGCCATTCTGTTTTCACGTTAAATAGGGGTTTAGTGTTTGGGAAAGAAAAAAGTCTTAAATGAAGGCGCAATAAGCGAACTAGTTTACCCCGGTCAAGGCGAAGTTCTAGGTGTAGTTACCAAACTGTTAGGGTTTGACCGTATTCAAGTTAAATGTCAAGACGGCGCCGACCGATTGTGCCGTATCAGGGGAAAAATGAAACGCCGCGTCTGGATACGCGAAGGCGACATAGTTATCGTGAGTCCATGGGACTTCCAAAGCGATAAACGCGGAGATGTCGTGTGGAGATACACCCACGCACAAGTAGACAACCTAAGACGCAAAGGCGTCCTAACTCTTTAACCATTTTTTCTGGTTTTGATGCTTTTCTTTGTGTTTTCTAAAGCTGGTAATACCCTTTTTCTAAGAATTTCAGATTTTTCTCGATTTGTTTTAATACCTAAAGACAATATCATGGTTGACTATTATGTCCCATAATGCCCGAAAACGCTTAGCACACCGAGAACGCACAGTGGAACGCCGCGACAAAATGCTCATCCACAACCACAGTGACGAGCGCGCTACGGTAGAGGAAGTTTTTGACCAAACCACACGCCTAGTCGTTTTCAGTTTACTCAATAGTGGTGTGCTCTACGAGGTTAACGGCGTAGTTAGCTCGGGCAAGGAAGCTAAGGTGTACTGGGGCAAAAACAAGGAAGGCACTGACCTTGCAGTGAAAATTTACTTGACTTCTTCTGCCGAATTTAAGAAGGGCATGGTAAAATACATCGAAGGCGACCCCCGGTTCAAAAACATAAAAAAAGATACACGTTCACTTTTTGCAATTTGGGCGTCTAAGGAGTTTCGTAACCTCAAAGAAGCTTTGGAAGCCAAGGTTCCTGTTCCAAAACCCATCGCGGTAAAAAGCAACGTGGTGGTTATGGAGTTCATTGGCAAAGAAGGCGTGAGTGCACCATCATTTAAAGAAAACCCGCCAGATGACCCCCAAAGAGTCTACAAACTAATAATTACGTATCTTAAACGGTTATATCGGAAGGCAAAGCTTGTTCACGGTGATTTGAGCGAGTATAACATGATGATGTGGAAGGGTAAACCGATGATTTTTGACATGTCCCAGTCCGTATCTGTTGAGCATCCTATGGCGGAGTTTATGTTACGGCGGGATTTAACGAATCTTAACAGGTTCTTTAAAAGGCTTGATGTAGAAGTAATTGAAGTTGAAGAATTGTACAGGATGATTGTTGGAAAATGATGACAGGTAGACCAGACGCATTTATACGAATTCCAAGAGAACGCGTCGGCGTTTTGATAGGTCCAGACGGCAAAGTCAAAAGCCACATAGAAGAAAACATGCAAGTAACACTAGAAATAGATACAGAAGGCGAAGTAAGACTCATACTGGGTGAAAAAGCTGCTGACCCATCTGTGCTACTGCGAGCAAAAGACCTTGTAACCGCTATTGGGCGAGGCTTCAAACCCGAAGATGCTTTCCGATTAATCCGCAACGAAGATGAAATCTTTGACTTGGTCGATTTACGCTTGACTTTTGGGCGGTCAGAAAGCGACATACGACGCGTAAAAAGCCGCATAATCGGCTCAGATGGCAAAACCCGCAAACTTATCGAGGAACTCAGCGAATCCAGCGTCGTGGTTTACGGTCACACTATCGGAATCATCGGCACCTTTGAGCAAGCGGACACTGCACGCAATGCAGTTCAGATGATTATTGATGGTTGTCAGCATCACACAGTGTATAAGTACCTGCAAAAGAAGCGCTCTGAGTTTAAGAAGCAGAAGCTGGAGATATGGGAAAAACCTGAAAGTGAAAGATAAACTGCTGATTGCTAATGACAGACACTAACGAGCACAAAGAAAACCTCAAAACTGCGACGGAAAGTACGAAATCTTGGACGACAGAAGCTGACAAATTTCTGTTTACCAATTTTTTAGGCATGACTGATGAATCCTTAGCCGCTGAACTGGGAAAGCCCATTGAAGTCATTGGGCAGCAAAGAGAAGATTTGGGTTTGATGCGTCCCCGAATAGTGCAAAGAACAACCACCAGCTTTAGAATCCAAAAAATTGTTTTCCACTTAAAAGCTGGGCAAAAAATATCGGGCAAAGTTAAGGTTGATGGCGGAAAAAAAGACATTATATACGGATTCTTTCAATACCAAGGTCGCCTATCCAAGCTTTCACCTAACAATCAGGAAAAAATTGTGGCACAAAAAAACTACAGCTACCAAATTAGCACAACAGGGTCACACTGTTTCTATTTTAGCAACGCTATCTCCTTGATTACTTCAAAGACGGTTGAGTTTATTTACCGAGTAGGCAACGGAAAAAAGGTCTCCATAACCTTCAAAATATAACTTATCTACATGCTAAAGAAATAAAAGCATGCGCCAGACAACACTTTTCAGAAGCGACCGCCCTTGAACCCCGAGAAAATCCTAAAATTCGACCTAAATGCTGTTGAGCAGTCGCTTTTGGGTGTAGAGCAGAACTGGAAAAAAATTGATGATAAATTGGCTTTGGAAAAAATTGGTCGTCGCGACACTCCTTTTGACTCTATTGTTCGAACACGAATGATGAAGGCTTACACACACTTGGACGGTTTGCTTAGGCAAGAGCTGGAGCCTTTTTCACCCAAGAGTCTTACGGAAATGATAGAGCTCAATAATCTGGTTCATTATGGTTTAGATTGGGAGTTGCGTCTGCAGTATCATAAGGCCATATTGGCTAATACTGAAAAGTTTTACGCTCAAATCGTGCCCATAGAGCGATGGTACAAAAAACATATGAAAGGTGAACCACACCCGCTTAAGGTCGCCGCCGAAATCTACGTTGCCATTCTGGGTCATCCTCAGCTTTTCATAGAAGGCAATCACCGAACAGGCAGTATGATTTGCAGTTGGATAAGCATGTACTATGGGCATCCACCGTTTGTGCTCAGCGTGGAGAACGCCATAAGATACTTTAGACCATCGGCAGAAATCAAAAAGTTCGCGGACAAATCCACTTGGCGTGGTCGCTCAACACTGCCCAAGTATCGGCGACGGTTTAAGAAATTCTGGGAAGAAAACATCGACAACAACTACGTTCTTAAACCAATTAACCCTAAACAAAAAAACAGTACTTAGCATTTATTTTTGATGACTGTAACGCGCTATTAGTTGCAGTTTTGTTGAAAGAGGAATCTTTTCTACCATGTTGGGAATTGACAAATCCTTGGATAACTCCTCAGTAACCAGTTGTTTTAAGGGTTGGTTGCGGTTTAGTTCTTGAACTGTAAAATTCCACAACCTATCCATGCGGCTGCCGTAGGCTCTTTTCTGAATTCTTCGTCCATAATGGATCTCCTTGCCCAATTGTCTCGCCCAACGTTTCTGATAATCGTGCAGTTTACGCGTCGAAAAATCAGAATCATACTGTTCATCAAAAACGTCCAAAGCTATATCAGCGGATTTAAACGCGAAGTAGATGCCTTCCCACGTGGGTGGGTCTATCATTCCTGCAGCGTCACCTATCAGCATGAAGCGGTCACCGTAGGTCTGCTTAAGCGTTGTATTCGGCAGCATGGCTCCTTCTAGTTTCAAATCATCAAAACGGCGTGGTAAATACTGCTTAAGGTTAGGGTATAATGAAGTGTAGTTGCTGATAAAATCCCAAAGGCGCTTTTTTTTCTGGGGGTTATCGGGATTGGTGACGAGCCCTAAAGAGAGTGTTTGTTTTTTGGGGAAAACCCAGCTGTAACCTGACTTGCTGTATCGGGTGTTAAAACAAAATTCTATTTCGTTACCGATTAAATTGTCAATTTCCCCTTCTGGGACAGTCAGTTCTGCTTGTAAGCCGATGCTGAATTCAGGCATTTTCAATTCAAGCTGCTTAAAAACCTGCGGCGACATCCCAAACGCACCAACAATCAATCGACTGTTAAGAGTTTGGTTGTTGCTGAGGTTGACTTCTGCATAGTCTTTTTTGATGGTTATGTTTTTGACGGCTACTTCAAATAATGCCTCACAACCGCTGTCTGTTGCCTGCTCAAGTGTCCATTTATCAAACTGTGCCCGATTAACTGTTATGCCTGCGGTTTTGTTGAATTTTAGCTGGGTTTTTTCTCCGACTGGTGAAACCATAGCGAAACTGCTGATTTGCCGCTCAACCAGTTTAGAGGGAACAGTGTATGATTCAAGAAACCGCCCTGAAAGACCACCTGCACAGCATTTAGCCCTGCCCAGTTGGTTCTTCTCAATTAAGGTAACGGAGTAACCTTTTTTTGCTGCTTGTGCTGCAAAGTGTGCACCAGATGGGCCGCCACCGATTATCAGGACGTCTCTCATGCGTTCTCAGACCGTACTTTTGTTGTTTTCACTTAGCACTTGGCTGGATAATAATTTTGTTTATTAGGTGGGCTCTTAGGGCGTTAACTCAGCGTTCAAGTCAAGCCTGAAGCCTTCATAGTTAGCGTCGTTCGCACTCAAGATCTACATCATCTGGTGTCTGCGGGGCCAGACTCGTCATCGCCCACCCAGCAATTGAACAGCGGTTTGAAGATTATAATGTTTAGGTTGTTTTGGGTTTTGTTGTTCAGAAACCTGTTTAAACAAAACCTGCAGTATTAAAAAGTGTACAGTTTTATAGAAAGGGTTCAAAGAGAAAGATTGAAATTACTTTTTCTTTTCTTTCTCTTCTTCTTGAATTTCGCACTGTAACCGTTTGATAATTTCATCAGCGCGTATAGGCTCAATTTTGAGCGTGTAGAGTTGACCTACTGTTCTTAGTTTTAGTTTGACTGTTTCTTTTAGCCTCTTTACTTTGCAGTATTTTGCTTTGGCGCTCATGGCGACAAATTCATCAATATTTGTAATTTCGGATGGCATGAGTTTTCCTCTTTAAGTACCGCTCTGATGGATGCAAAAGCGAGTTTTTATCTGTTTTGGTGCAACAGGCACTTTTACCCTTTTTAGCAGCAAAAATAAATATTTTTAAATCACAAATCAACCATGATTAAACTAATGTAGACTACAAGTGTCATGGTGAATAAGCTGACGAACACAAAAACATACGGGTTTATACTGATTATAGTTTTGGCGGTATCAGGCATAGCCTTTTTTGGAGCACAGCCCAAAGCTCAAACAGCCACCGAACAACCATATATTGGCGTAAGCTTTTGCGGCAACACAACCCAGCAAGCAATCACGCTTATTGACCGTGTTAAAAACTTCACCAACCTTTTTGTGGTTCAAACCGGTGAAACATCTCACAACCAAACCTTACTAACAGAAATATGCGATTACGCCATAAACTCGGGATTGGATCTTATCGTATTTTTTGGCTGGCTTGAACCCACGCAGCCCTGGCAGTTCCCATGGATATTAAATGCCCAGCAAAAGTATGGGGACCGGTTTTTGGGAATTTACTATTATGATGAACCTGGCGGGATTGAGATGGATTATGATTGGCCAAGCTATTTTACAATGATGAAGATGCTGCACATGAATCGAACACAGTTTTACCACAACACCACCGAAGCAATCCAAGGATTCACAGACGAAACCAGCCGTAACTACACTGACGCAACCCAACGATACATTAACTTCATGAAAGGAGACTCCAACATGACACGCCTACACCAATATGACATCAACGTATTCACCTCCGATTATGCCCTTTACTGGTTTGACTACAAAATGGGGTACAACACAATTTTCGCAGAGTTCGGTGCCAACCAATCCATAGCCCAAGATATCGCATTGGCGCGTGGAGCAGCAAACATACAAAACAAGACATGGGGTGCCATCATAACCTGGACTTATCGGCAAGCGCCCTACATAATCGAAGCGCCAGAAATGCTTTCCCAGATGAAGATGGCTTATGTATCAGGAGCACAATACATCGTAATCTTCAACCACCCCTACCTTGACGATAACCCCTACGGCGTACTAACCGAAGACCACCTCGAGGCAATGGAGGAATTTTGGCAATTCACACAAAACAATCCTGCAGAATACAACTCCATTAAAGCTGATACCGCTATGGTTATGCCTGAAAACTATGGGTTTGGACTGCGTAGTGCTCAGGACCACGTTTGGATGTGGGGTCCAGACAGCAAATCTGCCCAGGTATATGATCAAGCGCAACGGCTTCTTTCTCAGTTTGGGTTACGGTTGGATATTGTTTATGATGACCCCGAGTTTCCGTTACAGGGAAATTATACACGGTTAATCTGGTGGAACCAGACCCACTAAAAAAGCAAAGGGGTTTAAGAGCTATTTTTTCTTGGGTTTAATGCCAAGTTTTAGAATTACCTCAACAGTGTATTCTTCTTCTGTTTTGCCCACGTTAAAGTTCCACTGTTTAACTTCTACTTCCATGTCCTTTAGGCGTTCAACTACAGCATCTCTGTAGTCTTGAGCGCTTTCGCCAATCTTTGCCAACTTTTCAGATATGCTTTCACTCACACAATACACCTCCATACAAGCTCTTTTCTACTGTAGCATCTCACAGCTTACTGCTTTAAAATTATGTGACTGTACACATACAACAGCAACTAACAGCCAGCTTAAAAGGCTGTTAAAAAATTGCAAAATAACGAAATTCCTCGAACCTTATATAATCATGAAACCAAAAACTGAAAACAAACAAACTTCCAACTCAACAATCAGCAGTCACACAAAACAGAACCCCTCCAAACCCCCAAACAAAGTAACCCTAAAGCGACCTCCGCCACATTGAGGCAGATATTACAGTTTTCTGTTTTTTCAAGGCTATGTTTAATCAATTTTAAGCCTGTGTAGCTTCGTTTTTACCATTTTTAATGCTCCAAACACGTGTTCGTTTTCATTTCAGCAGAGCACAACCCATTTTTTACAGCTCAAAAATCACTAAACCTGTTTTGTAAAAGCCAAACTTGTTAGGGTACAGTGTAATCTTTGCGGAATTGGTAGTTGAGGTGGACGAAAATTTTTCGTATGGTCACTTTTTACACTAAAAAGCTAAAAACAAGCAGGTTTTCCTTCTAAAATTTCAGCAAATTGTTAAAGCAGCATGATGATTTTTGTTCGGTTGGCTGTACGAGTAGCGAAGTGGAGACAAAAAGTTTAGTTTTGAAGAAACTGTAAATGAACTGTGACGGTCCAAGAGTCAGGTGCTGATTTGCCAAAAACAAATTCCTGCAACTAATCAGCATAAGCACCACCTAACTAACCAAACAAAACTTCAACTAACAGTAAGTTTTATAGGAGCACCCCCGCCAAACTTGTTCATAGGAAAAGTATGAAAAAACTTCACTTCAGGTATTCTTTGCTTTCTTTTGGCAGTTGCATGCATTGTTTTTCTACAAATTTCAAAGTACTCAAGCATCAACAGATACCACTTGGCACCAATGCCCGAGCGAGCTTCAGGGATTTAAGCTGTTGCAGTTAACGATAAAATCTACGTTTTTCACTGACCAGTCACCTACGTTATATGACCCAACAGCAACACTGGAGTCCAAAAAACAGTATGCTACCTTGTTATTGATTTGGGGTTGATCAAAGGGCAATGAGATATAGATTATCGGAGGAAATAAACAATTTCCCTCAAACGATAACAGTCTACAGTACCCTCTCTGATTCTTGAAGCATAAAAAGCAAGCACTGACCTTGCGGGAGCACGGTAGCCAACTGTTGAAGGAAAAAGTTCTGCCATATAATGTTTAAAAGTCAATGTTACGGGGTTGATGATTGCTACGGCACATATTGGATGTTTATGACCCAGAAATAAATCTACACCGTAAATACTCCTACATAGGATGTGGGTGCCTCTAACCTGAACCTTGAAGCCTCAATGATATTGCAACCACGGGACTGCATGCGCCACAGAGCTACGGTATAGACAGCACTAAGCAACAACACTTTAGCGGTAAACAAACAGAGGCAGTAGAAACATGTACCACTTTAAGATATGGCGCAGCAATGCCACCAGCAGCCCAGAAAAGCACACACTATCCTAACAGAAAACATTACACTAATCGCTGGAGAAATAGTTGCAGCAGTTATCACAGTCACAACTGGTACAGCACACCATTTCAAGCTTCCTAGGAAACGCCTCAAAGTCAACCATCAACATGTTTCTTATTTTAGATAAGGAACAAAAGAACAAGATAGTACGCAGGCTAGTTTAAACAAGGTTAACTGTCTGTAAACACAAACGCTTGCGCAGGTTTTAAGCAGAAAAAATTTTTGTTTAGCTTTGATTGCTGCACTCCAGAGCATATACCGCCGGCTTTTGAGTAGCTTTACCTGTTGACATCACCAGACCCCGCCAACTAAGTTGTCTATCAACAGGGGCATCACCAGGTAAAAACAAAAAATCTGCCTTCCAAACCTGCACAAAACAGCTCACCCCCAAAAAAGTCATGGCCAAAAACCAGATCCAACCCAGCAGAGATTAACATTTTTTCTTACTTGTGCAATGTTGCCTTCTTATGGTTTTGTGCACACCTGTTGCTTGTCTGATACACTGCTGGATGGGCTGGGGGATGATAAATCATGAGCTCAGGTCGGGCTAAAAATTTCGGCTACTCGATAAAATTATTTGTGCAAAAAACAGTCATTTTAAGCTTATTTTGGCATAGCGACGAGTTTTTTGCGTTGTTTTATAACGAAACACAATGCCTCAAAAATCAGCAAATGTTTTATTGTCAAAACACAAAACAAAAAGCCCTAAAAACCCCCAAAAAACAAAAACCAACCTGATTTAGCCTTATTTGCCTTTCCCTTGGGGTATTGGCATGGAGAATATCGGGGCCTCATATAAGTACCTACGAAAATCTCCATGCGAAGCAAAAATTGGGTTTTTCGAGAACCCTTCGAGTAAAATAATTGCTTTTGGGATCTTTTTGCAATCTTTGAGTTTCTAGAGAGAGGCGCTCTGGTTTTTTCTGATTGCTGAGGTTTGCTTTGAAAAATTTTTGCGGGGGTTGGGAAGCGAATTTTTTGTTGAATGTGTTGGTTTGGTTGATGCTTTTGTATATGGTTGATTGTGGTTGCGTGTTTTGCATGTGTTGGGTGGTTTTGTTTGTGTTGCTTTCTTGTATGGGTGCTTGGTTTGTTGGCGTTTAGTGTAGCCTACAGCAACCATATTTTTATTGCATTGATGTTGAGAAATTCATTTGTGGTGGTTCTGGTGAATTCAGTATTGTCATTTGGTTTATCCATCACCATGAGTTTCCGCAGTCACCCAAACCAAAACCTGTATACGAAAGCATCACCCAAACACAGTTTCCACAGCAACTTTTATCTCTAAAGCAATACAAACAGGAAAGAGGCATTAAGGATGAGTAAAGAAATCGACCGAGTGCGCCTAAGACGCTGGCGCAAAAGAGGATTCTACAGTGAAACTGTCCTAGTTAAGCTTCTTCAGAAAAAAGGTTACCATGCCGTACGCATCCCCGTAAGCAACCCCAGCCTAAGCCCACTACCGGACCTTATTGCTCGAAGAGGCATACACACCTACGCGTTTGAGGTAAAAAACGCCACCTACTACGCATACTATCCTCAATCACAAATCGACAAACTCTTCCGTTTCCTAAACGAGTTCATCACCTCAAACAAAGAATACAAACACGCCGTTGTAGCTGCTCATCTTGGTAAGCGATGGCTATTCAAAGAAATTGCATGGGACGATTGGGAAAAAGGCAAGCTCCCAGATAAAGTGCGGATTTTAAAGCGTGACCGCGGAAACTTTAACGCAGACACCAGCTACGCCTAAGCGGTAAATGAGTGTACCTCAAAACTATATAATAAGAAAGGAAACATAGCAACAGAGGAGACGCAACCATTGAACGATTTGATAATGGTGCAAACAAAGTCGCTAACAAAAAATTACCCCATAGGCGAAACCCAAGTTGACGTCTTAAAAAACATCAATCTCACCATCCCCAAAGCCCAATTCACAGTAATCTATGGTCCCTCAGGCGCAGGAAAAACGACGCTGCTAAACATCATCGGCGGAATCGACAAGCCCACCAGCGGAGAAATCATAGTTGCCCAAAAAAACCTAACCGCACTGGATGAAAATGCGCTTTCAGATTTTAGATGTAATCAAATAGGCTTTATTTTCCAAGCATACAATCTGGTTTCCACTTTAACGGTGGCTGAGAATGTTGCTTTTCCCATGGAGTGGACACGAAAACCCGCAGAAGAAATAGAACAAAGAGTCCAGCAGCTTCTGCAAACCGTCGGTTTAGAGAGTAGAGCCAACCATTTTTCATCCCAACTAAGCGGCGGCGAACAGCAACGGGTCGCATTTGCCCGAGCCTTAGCCAACGACCCACCCGTCATTCTTGCAGATGAACCCACAGGCAATTTAGACACAAAAAATGCCAAAAAAATCCTTCAAGTTCTCCAGTTACTCAAATCTGAAGGCAAAACTGTTATTATTTCAAGCCATGATGTGGAGATTCGAGGCTTAGCAGATCAGGTTTTGATGTTGGACAACGGGGTTTTGGCGGTTAAAAAATGAGCAGTACTTCTTTTCCTGTTAATGATTTGTTGCGTAGAAGGCTTCAAACAGGTTTAACTGTTACAACATTGACGTTGAGTGTTGCTTCAACGCTGTTTTTGTTGCTTTTCAGTTTAAGAGTTGAGTTTGATATTAGGGCGCAAGGTGTTTTGACTATTGGGTCAGCTATTTATACGCAGTTTTTGCTTTTTATTTTAGTCATAATTTTCATTGTTGGCGCTGTTCTTACTTCGTTTATCATTTTTTTGATGATGCACCAGCGCACACGCGACATCGGATTAATCAAGGCTGCAGGCTGCCCAAACCGCTTAATCGCAGGCTACTTCATCACAGAACTGCTAACCGTAACCGCAATAAGCTGCATTTTAGGCGTCATATCGGGATTTTTAGCGGATTTTGCCGCAGCAAACTTGATCCTGCAAACCAGTCAAATGCCAAATTTGTGGTGTGGTCTGTTTGTTTTTGCACTTTTTTTCGGTTTAGCCCTATTTTTCGGGCTTAAACCCATATCAAACGCTGCCAAAATGTCCCCTATAGCCGCGCTTTCACCTGTTACCTATTATCATCCAACTGCAGAAAAAAAGCATAAAGCGCTCTCAAAGCGGGGTTTAACTTGGAGAATTGCTCAGCGAAGCCTGTTTAGGCGTCAATCGGCAAATGTACGCATTATTGTTTTGCTTTCAGCAGTTTTTGTTTTACTTACCATTTCGATTGCGGGAAGCATTATTGCCCGTGATACCACAACAGTTTGGGTTCAAGGTGCTGTGAATAAAGATGCGGTGGTTATAGCGCACAGTAGCATGGGCGCGCAGTATGTTAATTTGTTGTCAACGTTTAGCGGTGCAACGATGGTGGAAAATTTTAACTATTTAGACCCCAAGCTTGCTATCCCTGACACTGTAACTCAACAGTTGAACGCTATGGAGGAGATTGCTTTTGATGCAAGATTAATTCTTGAAAGCCATGTTTACGAAATCGGAAACTACACAATTATTGACCAAGTAACCTATTCTGTGGGAGACAATAGGGAAGGAGACTCCTTAATAATAGGTCTTAATCCAGAAACTTTTGATTCCGCCAACCTTAACGGGCACACAATAACCAGTGAACATGAAGCAATCATTGGCGATTCTCTGGCAAACCTTATGTATTCTCCCTCAGGACAAAAAATTGCACGTGCAGACCCCCTTGTTGAAGCCATAAAAATCCAAAACACAACCTACAACATTGTAGGCGTAACTGTAGACCCAACAATGAACGGCATAGTAACCTACATCCCACTAAAAGCCCTGCAAAACACCCTCAACTACACAGGACACACCCTCATCTACGTACAAATAACCAGCGCTGCCGACAGAGACACCGTGATTTCCCAGTTAAAAAGCACTGTTAAAGCGGTTGATACTGACTTGGACGTGTTCACTCTTGATGGCGTTGTTGCAGAAAATGTTGCGTTTCTTGCTTCTACATGGTCTTTGATTCTGCTTTTGCCTCTGTTTTCCATGGTTTCAGCTGCGCTTTGTCTTGCAGGTTACATGATGCTTGCAGCAGATGAGCAACGTCAGGAACTGGGGGTTTTACGTGCAGTAGGCGCAAAACCAGGCATCATCACTTCGGTTATGTCAATTCAGGCTTTAATTGTGCTTTTTTCAAGCTTTGGGGCTGGATTAACGCTTGGGGCTTCTATAACGGTTATGATTCTGATGCCCAATCCCGTTATCTCAGCATTCACGATCATCGAGATTGCAGTCTGGTTCTTTGCAGCTATAACGGCAATGTTTGTTTTGTGCCTGTACCCAGCGTTGAGGCTTCAAAAATCATCCATTCTACGACTCATCGCTTAGGTGCCCAAAACTTTTGGGGATAAACCGTAGAGTGTTTGCATATGCGGGCAACTGAAGAAGAAAATCTTGGAGTTGCAGAACTGGCACGATGGGCACGTCAAAGACGAATTTGAAACTACTGGGCAACAGGCTAAGCACTGCAGGCACAAACTTGGCGCTGTCCCATTGTGTACAGTCCAGGTTTAATTTGGGGTTTGGCAAGGTGTCTGCAAGGGCTTTGGTGCGGTCAATTTGGCTGTTGACAATCTTTTTGAGTGCAGATGGCGCAATTGCATGATGGTAATGTTTGCAGTCTATGCATATGACCAGAGGTTTTTTGCATCCCACTACATCTATTTCCCAGCGGCGACCGTTGCCTTTGAAGCGCACGTTTTTGGAGACAGAAAAATTGTTGTTACGAAGGGCTGTTGCGGCGATTTCTTCGAATTCTTGCCAGCAGAGTAAGTTGCTTATGTCTTCGATGTTGTAGCCTGATGTGGCTGAAAGCACGGCTAATTGAAGCCTACCTTGCGTTTCTACATGCACAGAATCACCTGTTAAATATAGGAGGTTTTGGTTTTGTAGTTTTTGAAGCAACTTTTCAACAATATCCAAAGGCAAGCGTGAGTCATTTTTAACATCTTTAATTAAAGCAGGCGTTTCTTTGGTGAGTTTAAGCAGCGAAATAAACAATTTACACTCAAAACTCACAACATCACCCCCAACAATTAAACAAATAACATGCAATTTTTGGTTTTTTCAAGATTTAAAGGCAACACCCGCAAGTTTTTGGTATACAAAAGCATCAACCAAACACACTAATAAAGCCTTAAGCTCAAATAATCTTGGAGATGAACATGTCTGAATTCAAGGTTTTCAACCAAACAATCCATTTTAGCACCCAAGGCGATATCGACTTTATAGACCTAACCGAAAAAACTCAAAATGCCGTAAACACCTCAGGCATCAAAAACGGCATCGTCCACGTCTTTGCCCCCCACGCAACAGGCATCCTAATCCTAACCGAAAATGACCCCGACCTGCTCAGCGACATCAAAGACTTCCTCCAAGAACTCGCACCCAAACACGGCACCTATAATCACCCTTCAAATGCCCATGCACACCTACGCTCTATGATGCTGCCACCTGACAAGACGTTGCCTGTAATCGGGGGACGCGTGGAATATGGAACGTGGCAGTCGTTGCTTTTTGTGGAAACCGACGTTTACCCACGCAAACGAATGGTTATAATTCAGGTTTTAGGTGAGCAGTAGTTTCTGCTTTTCGCTTTTCACATTCTGGCTTTTCGTAATTTACCATGCTATTTTACCTATTAAATGATAAACGCATAAGTTAGTAAGCAATTTTTTAACTGTTTATTGTAAAAAGTGACCATACGAAATTTTTTCGTTCACTATCACAGTTTCTACGGCAAAGATTTCAATCCAACAAAACAAATTCAGCCACAACAAGACCGCCAGTCACCTCATGCTGAAACAAAAAAGGAAAAACACATGAACAAACCAACGTCTTCAACCAAAAACCTCAGCTACAAGTACACAAATAAAAAAATCTCCCAAAATTTATGTCTTCATGTCAGTAGGTTACCAAAAAAATGCTGACAGAATCCTGAAAATCAGCAAAAACCCGGACAGTCACATGAAAAAAGAGGTTTGACCAGAAACGCGACCGCAAAGTCTTAAGGGACTAACTTTTACAGTTTCATGATTATATAAGGTTCGTTTTACTTCGAAAAATGGGAGCTTATTGCTCCGTTTTTATGCGGGTTGAGCCTTTTGGTCGCATTCGGGCTTTCTTTTTGCTGTCCTGTCGTGCAAGGGGTTTTTCTCCCAGAACATCAGATTCAAGCTCATCCAGCGAGAGCACATCAACAGCCTCTTGAAAATCCGTTGAAACAGCCTGTTCAGCGCCAGCCTTAACCATCTCCTCAACTGCACGCTCCACATCTCCCGGGTTCACATCTATACCCCTGATAGCATCCATGAGCACAATTGTTGGGTACCCAAGCTTTCTTGCATCCAAAACCGTGTTCACAATACAGTAATCAGTTGCCAATCCACCGACAAAAAATCGTACAACATCCTTCTTTTTGAGTTCATCTGCAAGGTTTGTTCCGTCAAAGGCTGAATAGGCTTCTTTATCTGCACGTGTCGCTTTTGAAACGATTACAGTTCGTCTTGACAGTTTAAGGTCAGAATGAAACTCGGCACCTCTAGTGTTTTCGACGCAGTGAGATGGCCATGGTCCGCCTTGTGCTTTGAAGCTCATGTGGTTTGGCGGGTGCCAGTCGCGGCTGGCGATTACAGTAGCCTTTGCATTTTCAAAAATTTTTGAGTATGCATTTAGGATTGGTATTACCTGGTTTCCGTTCGGGACGGGAAGTGCGCCTTTGTCGAGAAAATCATTTTGGATGTCAGTTATCAACAAGGCGTCTTTGTTTGAGACTATGAAGTTTTTTTGCAAAAGTTCACTCTCAAAAATATTTAGTGAAAGGTTCCGAAATAAACTTTTCTTGAAAAACAAGGTTACAACTGTGTTTTGGTGATGCTTTTGTATACGAGACAGTTAGGCTTATCTTATATTTTCACTCAATAGTACCCCATGCGACCTCAAAAGACAATAACAAGCAACCAAATGAGAACCCTAGAAACCAACGCACAATACTTTGGCATCACACTTACCCAACTCATGGAAAACGCTGGCGCCAACATAGCAAAAGAAATAGTAGAACGCGTCAGCAAAGACAAAAAAATAGCCATTTTCTGCGGACTAGGCGGAAACGGCGGCGACGGTTTTGTTGCTGCACGACATCTACTCGCCCAAGGCTACAATGTGCAAGTGTTTTTGGCTGGAAAAAGCCGTGACATCAACCATGAATCCGCCAAAACAAACTTTACCATACTGCAAAACCTAAACGGAGCTGTCCCAATCAGGGAAATCACGGACAGTTCAGCAATTCCCAAGGTTGAAGCCGATACCCTTGTAGACGCATTGTTGGGAACAGGCAGCAAAGGAGCCCTCAAAGCACCCATAGCTCAAATAGTTCATCAGATTAACAACTTAAAACACTACACCATCGCCATAGATGCCCCAACTGGAATCAACTCAGACACTGGTGAGGTGCTGGGCACAGCAGTCAAAGCTGACTTAACCATAACATTCCATAAGGCAAAAGCTGGCTTAGATAAAGCCAAAAAGTACGTGGGTCAACTGGTTGTTGCAGACATCGGATTACCCAATGAACTAGAAGGTTTTGCGGGCCCAGGCGATGTAGACGCAGTGGTTAAGGGTCGCGAGGCATCTGCTCATAAGGGCGATTTTGGCAGGTTACTGGTTGTTGGCGGTAGCGAAGTGTTTAGTGGAGCACCCACACTAGTGGCGTTGGCTGCTATGCGTGTTGGCGTGGATATTGTTTATGTTGCGGCTCCTGAACGGGCGGCGGTTGCGATTTCTTCATTGAGCCCTGACTTAATCACCATCAAACTCAAAGGCGCAAACCTAAACCCCGACAACATAGCCGAACTCAAACCCTACCTTGACACAGTCGACGCCGTAGCGATTGGTCCAGGTTTAGGCTTGGCAGCGGAAACTAAAAAGTTCGTTAAAGCTTTCATCGAGGAAGTTGAAGCTGCAGGTAAACCGCTTTTGATAGACGCTGATGGACTAAAAGCGTTTGCCACATTCAAACGTGCCCTAAAGGTACCCGCAGTTTTGACACCGCATGCCAGCGAATACGCGATTTTAACAGGTGACAAACTACCGGGTACAGAGCAGGAAAATGTTGAGGCAATTATGAAGGCTGCTAAGAAACTCAAAGCTGTCCTGCTGGTTAAGGGTAAAGTGGACATAATCTGCAGTGCTGACCAATCAAAACTGAATTTCACAGGCAACCCAGGCATGACCGTGGGCGGCACAGGTGATGTTCTCTCTGGCGTGGTTGCAGCGTTGTTAGCACAAGGCATAGACCCGTTTGCGGCGGCGGTTGCTGGAGCGTTTGTGAATGGGGCTGCAGGCGATTTTGTTGCAAATCAGATGGGTTTTCACATGGTTGCTACAGATGTGGTTGAGTGGATTCCTGCGGTTTTGGAGGATCCAATGAGCCACTTGAAGGTGAAAGTGCCTGGAAAATGATGAGCAATCTCCCGTTTCTTTTCCTGTAAAAATCAGCATTTACCATGCAGCGCAGGATGACCCAAAAAAGAACACCGCACTACGGCTAAAACGTCGTGGAATCGCTCGCATCGTTTCAAAGGTTCGGTTTTTGCCCAAGCGCTCCATTGTGCTAAACCCGTTTAGTGAAATTGCGTTGTCGCCTGCTGACCATGACCGCATAGGCGAGTTTGGAGTGGCAGCGCTAGATTGTAGTTGGGAGCAAGCGCAGAAAGTCATGGGTGAACACGTAAGAGGCACCAGCCGATGCCTGCCGATTCTGCTAGCAAGCAACCCTGTGAACTTTGGCAAACTCACCAAGCTCTCCACAGCGGAAGCGATAGCGGCGGCGCTCTATATTGCAGGCTTCAAAGAGGAGGCGCAGATGGTTTTGGAGATTTTTCCGTGGGGTCACACGTTTTTTGAGCTTAATCAAAAGTTTCTTGACAACTATGTGCAGGCTAAGGATAGCGCTGAGGTTGTGCAGATGCAAAAGCGTCTTTTTGAGGGTAAACGTTGAGTAGAAGTGTGTTTTGGGGATGCTTTTGTATACCGAAGGCATTTTCAACATTTAATGGCTTGAAATATAGCCATTACAGACCGACCCCTCTATCGTTTCTGCATAGATCAACTATTTGGAGCCTAATGGGTGCCAAATAGAAAGGTTGTTTGAAAGTTGCTATTCACTTAGCGACAAATAAACTGTGGTTTACCGTAAAGTATATGTTTGTTGCCAAATCTGAAAAAGCAAAACCACCCTAAAGGATGCATCAGCAATGGCAATAAAAGCAGTAATTTTCGATTTAGATGGCACATTAGCCAATTTCAACCTTAACTACAAAACCCTACGTGCGGAAGCCCGAGGCATCCTCCTTAAGGCAAGCGTGCCCGCCTCACTTTTAGCAGTTAACCAAAGCATCTTTGAAATGCTCAAACTCACAGAAATCTACTTCAAAAAATCACCTTCAGCATACGAGCAGGCGCGAATCAAGGTTTTGGAAATCACAGATAAGTTCGAGCTGGAAGCTGCCCAAACCACCTGCCTAATGTCAGGCGCTGTTGAAACCTTAAAAAACCTAAAAAAGCAGGGCATAAAAATGGGGTTATGCACCATCAGTAGCCAAAAATCAGCTAATCATATTCTGCACCGTTTCAAAATCGCGGAGTATTTTGAGGGGGTGGTTTCGCGTGAGCAGGTCAAGCATGTTAAGCCGCATCCTGAACAGGTTGAGTTGGCACTCAAAGCCCTTGATGTCGCCGCAGAGAACACTTTGGTTGTAGGGGACAGCATCGCAGATGTTAAGGCAGCCCAAGAAAGCAAAGCTGTGGCCGTTGGCATTCCAACAGGTTATAATACGCCCCAGCAGCTTACAGAAGCAGGCGTAAACTACCTAATCACAGCCTTAACAGATTTGCCAGTGTTGATAGAAGAAATAAACAAAGCTTAGCTGTAACAAAAAAGGGAAAGGGTTAGGCTGCGGTTAGCACGTTGTCCTTGTAGACAAGACGTCGTTCCCGTACGAGTTGCTCCAGAATCTCAGAAAACCGTTCTTTAGCAGACTCGCCTGAATGGTTGATGCCAAACACTTTGGCGGTTTCTGAAATCAAAGATTCCTCGCCTATGCCTAAGGCGTATTTGGCGATTTGTGTCATGGCTTCTTCGACTTCTTCAGGTGGGATGTATTCAGGTTTGCGTCTGCTCTCGGGGATGCCTTCAACTGGAACGCGGATGGGGACTTTTTTGAGCAGTGGAGGCCAAATAAAACTGCCTCTAAAATCAGCTTTCTGTTCCCGAATCAGGTTATTGAGCGCATCTTTAACCGCATGAGTAACATTAACCGTGACTCGTTCTACACCCCAAGCAGCGGCTAAGCGTTCTACGGCGTAGTCAAAGTGAATTGGTCCCTCGTTTTCGATGAGCTCCTGTAGTAGGCGGGTTTGGATTGAGTGATTCTCAGGGTAGTGGAACTCATTTTTCTGTTTGGAGTTAATGCTTCCTCTTGCACTGTCAACTCGAATGTAGGGGTCATAGACTGCTTTGATTGGGTGAGTTTTGTAGGGAACGCCGAGTTTTTCGATGCCGCCGAATTTGACTTTGCGGAAAGTGTTCTGTGCCAACATGTCTTCACGGGTTTCCACGATGGGTTTTTGCGCTACATTGTCGAGGTGGAGTTTATGGGCTTGTGCTAATGCCTCTTTTAATCGTTTAATTTCGCTGTCTCGTCTTGAAACCCACGCGGGACTCCAGACACGGTAAATATGCCAGCCTAAATTGTGCAGGACTTGCTCGCGGAGGCGGTCACGGTCTCGGGCGCTGTTGCTGCTCTTGTAGCTTGCACCATCACATTCCACACCCATAAGGTAATATCCGGGGTTTACGGGGTCAACTACGCCAAGGTCAATACGGTAGCCGCTGCAACCCACCTGTGGAACTACTTGGTAGCCCATCTTTTTGATTTCCGCCGCGATGTCCTCATCTAAGGCTGAGTCAAACTCGCCACGTTTCACCTTTGCCAACTGCAAGGCTTCAGGACCTTTCTCAGCATATTCCAGATAGCCTCTAATGGTTTGCACTCCGACGGCTTTCACGTCGGGGTCGATGTCGGTTGCTTTTATGGATGTTACCAGTACGACTTTTTCGCGTGCTCTTGTGACGGCAACGTTTAATCGGCGTTCTCCTCCAGGCTTGTTGAGGGGTCCAAAGTTCATGGTTATGTTGCCGTTTTGGTCATATCCATAGCCTACACTGAAGAATATGACGTCGCGTTCGTCTCCTTGCACATTTTCAAGGTTCTTTACAAAGAAGCCTTCGAGGCGGTCTTCGATGAAGAACTTTTCAAACTCGGGATTGTCCTTTAAGCGTCGGTCAATGGCTTCCTGCACGGTTTCCATCTGAGCAATACTAAAGGTAACTACGCCCAATGTTTTGTTGGGGTAACGACTGAAGTGGTCAAATACGAGATCAGCGAGACGTTCAGCTTCTTTGGGATTGTCACGTTTGCCGCCGCGGTCATAAATGCCGCCTTTTACATAGTCCAGTTTTACGCCTAAATTGTCAGTTTTTGCAGAGGCTGACGGGAAGGTGATGAGTGTGTTTTCGTAGAAGCGGTTATTGGAGAATGCGATGAGTTCTTCATGTTTGCTTCTGTAGTGCCAACGCAACGTCTTCACGGGCAAACCAACACCCAAACACTCGTCAAGGATGCTATCAAACACTTCCACGTCATCATCGCTGATTTCATCCCAGTCAAAATCTTCCAGTAGGCTCTTTTGGAAGAACGAGGTTGGGGGAAGTTGCTTGTTGTCTCCTGCAACCACAAGGGTTTTGCCGCGGTATATGGAGCCGATGGCGTCTTCGGGGACAATTTGGCTGGCTTCGTCAAAGAGTATTAGGTCGAATTTGGAGGATTCGGGTGAGAGGAATTGGCTTACGCTGATGGGACTCATGAGGAGGCAGGGTTTTAGTTTGACAAGTAGGTTGGGGATTTTCTGTAGCAGGGTGCGGATGGGCATGAGGCGGCGTTTTTTGGCTGCTTCTTTGAGTAGGATGTTGGCTTCAGAGTCGCCTGCTTGGATGATGATATCTTGTGGTTTGCGGCTGTTGGCTTCAGAGATTACCCTGTAAGGAGTTAAGCGAATGAGGTCTTGGTCGAGTTTTTTGAAGTCCGCGATGAGTTGTTCATGGTTTTCGCGGCGGAACTGCCCCAGCAGGGGGTCTTGGGTGTAGAGGTTGTTTATCCAGTCCTGTAGGGCACCCCGTTTGAACACGTCAACAAGGGTTGGTGATGCGGGATGGTTTTCAACTAAGGCATCAAAGAATTTGTCTAAGCCGCGTAGGCTGAAGCGGTTTTTGATGTCTTTAAAGTCAATCCAAACTTGCAACTCATCCACTCGAGCACGCAAACTCATAATCCGCTCAATGATAACGGCAGTTTGGAGGGTTTTGAGTGGCTGGTTCTGATACATCAAGTCTGATTCGAAACGGTTCTCAAGGCTTGTGATTGCTCTTTGGGAAGCCTCAAGCTGGGTAATTAATGCCGTGTTTTTAGGTGCGGCAGCGGGTCCTTGAGCGGCAATTTCTGCGTAAGCCATGGGTACCGCAACTTCGCCAAAAACCGCTTTGATTTTGCCTGCCCAATCCAGAACTAAGAGGATTCCTGCCCAGTCCGTATCTAAGCCTTGGTATCTTTGGCCGTATTTGGAGGTGAGTTGGGCGCGTTCATCAATAATGGATGCTTCTTTGATGCGTACGTTTTGGGCGTCTTTTAAGTCGCTTATTAGTTGGTTGTATGTTTTGGGCTGTTTGATGCAGGTGTCTAGGGTTTCATTGGTTAAATCCTGTAGGTAAACGAGGTGGCGCTCGATTTGGTTTGCCCACTCTTCCAACTCGGGGAAGGAGCTGTGGGTTATTGCTCGGTCGGAGGTAGGAAGTTTTTCTGGGATGATGTCTGTTAGGTCTTTGCTTTGAGTTTCCCAAGTGATAATGGACTCGTTTAGTTCATTGCCCAGATGTTTAACCATGGGTGAGGGGTTAGCTTGGCATGTGCACAGTTTAGTCAAAGTCTCAGGCAGAGGTTTAACCCATGAGAGCCTGTGTATTTCCTCGGTTGCTTCTATCGCCTTATTCACTCGTGACCACGAAGTTGAAGTGCCATTGTAGAAGCGCCCCAGCACTGCTTTTACCTTTTCAGCATTAGCTTCAATTTCATCATCTAGCAACACAAGTTTTCTGGCATATACCAAGTCTTCAGCTACAGTTTTGGGTACCCTACCGTCTATAGTGACTTTGCTGATTTCTTTTTGGTCACTGCGGAAACTGCCGCTTAAGAAACGGCTAACACCCTGGTAACTGTTGTTGTAGCGTGAAATTAACTCGTCAAGGTCTAAATCAAAAAGTTTAGGCGTATAAAGCTGCTCAAGACGCTCCTTGATGCTGTTGTATTCTTCATAGGTTTTTTCTGCTTTAGCCGCCAAAGTCTTTAGCTGCTCAAACGTGACGGGATTAAACCATTCTAACTCGGGCTTGTCCTCGCCAAAACAGTAAACCGACAACTTCGAAAGTGCCTTTGCCTGCTCAATTGTTAAGTGCTCAGCAGTTAACCCGTAGATTCCCGCAAGCGCGGTGGCGCTATCAAGCCATTTTCTGGATTGCGCCCCAGTGGTTTTGATGAAGGTTAAAAGTTTTTCATATTTCGCCAGTAGTTCACTCTCACCCAAATCCGTATTTGATAGAGGCTTGCTTAGCGCGTGTAGGGTCTGAGTAAGTTCTTGTGCGCGGTTTAATACTAAACTAAAGATGCTGGGTTGGTAGCAGGTCATTAGCCGTGCTTTGGTGGTTTTTATATAATCGCAGGTTTGGCTGTATTCTTGGGCTTCTTCGATGAGTTTAGCAGTATCCTCGGTTAACCAGTTTGCTTCGGGCTTAGGACTTTCAAAGAGGTACTTGCCTACAGAGAGTAACCAGCTGACCCGTTCAAAACTGTCAGGTGCCTCAAGACCCAGCTTAGATGCGTATGATGCACCTTCAGCTTGGAACTGCGTTAGGGTTTGTGCTATGTCTTCAAGAAACGTGAGTAGTTCGGAACGAACTTCAAGATTGTATTTGCTTGTTCGGTAGCCGCGCCATGGAAAATCTGGCTCCTCAACCACTTGCCAAACCTTGCTAAGCTGAGAAACTAACTCCTCAATATCTTGCATTTTCTGAGGCGTCAACAAGGCAACACCAGATAAGCCCACAGGGATAAATGGCACCCGCTCTAGACTGGAGATTTCACCCAGCACATCATAGGCGCTCCGTTGCAGATACGGGCGTTGCTCATGCAAAGCGGTTACATACCCGTTGAGTTTGTCTCGGTAATCAGTCATTTTCTGGAAATCATGCTCAGCAGGCAACTTCTTTGGAACCAAATGTTCCTCCAAAGCACGTTTGAGTTCCGCCACGACCTGTTGCTTGTTAGCTTTGCTGCTGTGAAGTTCTAAACAAAAATGTGATAATCCGACCTCGTTGAGGCGTTTGTAGACAACTTCGAGCGCAGCCATTTTGTCGCTGACAAACAGGACGGATTTGCCATGTGCGATGCATTCGCCGATTATGTTGGCGATGGTTTGGCTTTTTCCTGTGCCGGGTGGGCCAATCATTACAAAACTTTGGCCACGTAGTGCGTATTCGATGCTGACGCGTTGGCTGCTGTCTGCGTCTAGCACTTGGAAGGTTTTTTGGGGCTGCTCGATTTTGTCTACGTCTTTTTCTTCAGGCAAAGAATTCACGATGAGACTGTCCTCTTTTATGCCTGTTATTGCGCGCACGATTGGATGCTGAGTGACCATGTCAGCGTTAGCTTCAAGGTCTTTGTAAATAACTAGCTTGTAGAAAGAGAAAAGGCCTAAATCGATGGATTGCTCGACTTTCCAACCGTTTTCCGCAACCGCTTTTGCTACTGCGTCAAAGTAGCTGTTTAGGCTTTGGTCTTCCCAGTCCTCTGGAGGTTCAGGTAATGTTACTTTGAAGTCAACTTTTAATTTAACTTGCAGTGCAGGGTTCAAAATCACGTCTTCTTCAACAGGTGGTATGTTGATTGTGTAGGGTTTACGCATGGATTCTCGTGTTATCTCGATAGGCACCAACAGTAACGGTGAAGAAACAGACTCCTTGTCAAGGTCAATCCAGTTTAACCTGCCAAATGCCACGTACAAAATGCGAACACCACGTTCACGGTAATCAAGAAGTGCTCGTCTCTGCAAGTTTTTGATAATTTTTTCTAACTCTTCCCTCTTTACCCCTTCACTAACCAGTTGTCCAGGCAACGGACTTTTAGGTTCCTCGGGCAGGACTGCTTTTGCAGATTTTTTAGGAGGTTTGTAACCGTTTTTTTCGGGTTCGTCTGCTTTTTTCTCTTCTGGTGGCAGCCAGAACTCAATGTGTTTTTTATTGTTCACAAGCCCTTTAAAAATTGATTCAGCATCAGGTGCAGTGATGCGTAGGCTTGTGCGTTTTGTTTTGTGAAAGTATAAGAGGTTATTTTTTCTGGATAGGTCGATGAGTCTGGATTTCCAGTCTTCAACTCGACGCATAGGTTGAGAAGTAAGAGTTTGCGCCATTTAGTGTGCCACCTTAAGAGACAGTAAAATGTATTGGTAATCTGTATCTTTAATACTTGCGGTTTCCCCGCCGAAAATTGCAGGGACTAAACTACACAGTAAAATCGCTACTTCTCAATTGCTTCCATGAGCACTTTTTTGAGTTCTTCAAGCCCAATATTTCGTGTTTCCAACAAACAAAGCCCCATATCCAGCTTTTCCAGTTCCGCCTCAAGCTTTGAGGCGTTCTCGCAAGTGTCTAAAAGCACGACTCCTTTAATGCCGCTGAACATGTTTTTGTACGTCGCTTCATCAAGACCTTCTTTTACAAATTTTTCTTTCGCATCCATGAAAAAATCTACCATGCCTGGACCCATAAACATCAAATTATGATTGGGGTCTGCGTCAAAAAATTTTCCTTTCCCACCCAATTGGCAGTCAATACAGTTTACAGCATCCACTTTAGCAACGCTGTATTCCTCGGCGAGTTTTTTCATTTCGTTGTCTTGTCCCAAACACAAGTCACCGTAAACCAGCACGATTTTGCCCTTAAACCGTTTCTTGGTGTACTCTAAAACTTTGCGCAGGTTACTTTCAAGCGCGTTGTAGTCCACATGGAAGTTTTTACTGACAAACACTAATTCAGCATCCAAACAACCCTGCTTAACTAATTGTTGAAGTTCACGTTTTAGGACACTGCAAGAAACCAAACAAATCTTGTCTTGACTATTCAATTTAACTCTTCAAAAAGAAATAGTATTTATCGGCATAAGTATTTTCCCTGCTAAAAACGATTTAGGACCTGTTTTCCTCTGTTAGGTTTACAGGCGGATTTACAGGTTCAGTCTCTTTAACAGGTAGCTTGGTGCGTGGCGAAAAAACTACGTGGTGGAACGCAACATAAGAAATTGCTGTTTTCAGCCAGAAAATCACGACGCCGCCGAGCAACGCCACAGAAACGCCTAACGCAAAGGGCACGCCTAAGGCTTTGTAGATTTCGCTGGTTATGATTTGAGCGTACCCGATGAAGGCGTATCCTTGGGCTTCAATGTTTCCTCCGATTGCCCTAACAATTATGACTTTATCAACAGGGATTAACTGTCCAAGCGATGCAAATACGAGCAGCAAAGTTAAAATTTCAAAGCCCCACGCAAAAAATGAAAGTATCATGGGTTTAGTGAGCATTTTTGGGTTTTTAAGAAGGATAACCATTCCTTCGTGATAATCGCCCAATGCCTTGAGTATCTTTGACTGTAAAGCAACCAGAGAAGGTCGCTTTTTGCCGTTGCTGGTTAAGAAATCAAAAAAGGCATTTACTACTTTTTGGGCTGCCGAAGGCTTAAAGCTGGCGGCAAGCAGGATAAGCAAGGGTAAAGTCAGCATAATCATTATGCCGCCAATTGTAATGAGAAGTACACCTTCAAAACGGTAATTTAACAAAAGCAATGCCACGCCAACAAGCATGTTGCCCAAATTGAATATTGCTTCGTACATGTTTTTTGCAACAACTGAAGCCACAGCCTTGCCGCTTTGCACGTTTGGGTCCCTATTTAGCAAATAAGCCTTAAACAGGTCACCTGACCAGCCGCCTGGAATCAGGTTATCGATGAATATGCCTACCCAGTATAGGTTGAAGGTTCGGCGGAAACCCAGTTTAATGGATAAGGCTTTGAGAAGTTCAAACCAGACAAGCGCATGCAAAGTGAGAGAGATGATTACGCTTATTATTGCAAAAACGTAAAAGGCCACATTAACTTTTGAAATGACAACAAACAGTTGCCCTATGCCGACATAATAGAAAAGATACAAGACCAGAGCAGTGTAGCCTATTAAAGCTGCAAGAAGAATCCATTTTTTAACAGAAGGAGAAATAATGGGAGAAGTACTTACTGCCATTTTCATTTAATAATTAATGGCGGGCTTATTTCAGCGTTCCCTAATAAAAGCAAAAGAAACCCTGAAGATTATTGCAGCTTAGAAACCACTTTTTTGCCCACCACAAAGATATCCCTTGCAGAAGCTACTGGGCCATCACTTGAATGGAAAAGAGAATAATCCACTATGGAAAAACCAGCTTTCTGCAACTGCTCACGCAACGTCTCTAAAGAAAAAAAATGAACAGGCAACTTACCCTGCTTATTGTCAATAAGCGCGTTGAAGTCTTCTTTGCTGATTTGGGTCTCACAAAATACGCCGTTGCAGAGTTCATCTTTAGCATAATAATCCTGCCCTTCAGAATACGACACAAGCAAAAACAGCAATCCATCAGGTTTAGCAACCATGTTTAACTTTTGCAGGATTAAAGAAACCAAATCTGTGTTAGTGTGCTGGATTATGTGACTGCACAAAATTACATCAAAACTTTCGCTACTCCAATTTAATTCCTCAATGGCGGAGATTTTAAAGGTAACCTTTTGAGTAAACCCCTGCTCTTTAACAAGAAGCATTGCTTTTTCAATTTGGCTAAAGTCAGGGTCAACAGCTAAAATTTGGTCAAAGAACCCTTGAAAACGTGGAAGCAGTCGTCCTGTTCCGCATCCTGCGTCTAAAAGCCAAGAGCGCGGTTTTTCTTTTATGTATGTTTCTATTTGGTTGAGGATTTGGTTCTCTTCATTTTGCCATTGCTCTGGGAACTGTTTGATTAGTGAACCTGTGATTTTGTCGTCTTTGTCGGGGTAAGTGTAGGTTTCTTTTTTTGGTTTGGGCATTTTGTTTACTCTGACAACGGGTTTTTTGTGACTTCAGCTTTTTTGTCATGAACAATAAAAGAGTACTTGTTGCAGTCATTATGCCATACGCCGTCTTCAGTTTTGCAAGCTATAAAGGCATACCACGCCTTATCTAGATATGTGGGGTCTGGACGATTTGTCCAGTTTGAATCAATTGTTTGCTCTTTTTTGATTTCAATCTCCTGATTAGGTTTGATTACTTGTCCAGGAAACGCAAAAAAATCAAAACCTAAGGGTCCACCTTCAGGTGTTCCACCTGGGGGTCTGAGCGCTATCACGATACTTTCTAAAGTTACGGGTTTATCACCCACATTTCGAAGAGTCCCCTTCATAGTGACTTTTTGACCAAGAGAAACTTCTTTGGGAATCTCAAGTTGTCCATACCGTATCGGAAAAAGAGTAAGCCATTCTTTGTGAGAACTTTCCGTGCCGATTTTGGTGTATTTCTGAATTAGCATCATCGTGTTTAGGGTTACTTGCCTGATTTCGTTGTTGATGGTTTTTAGGTCTTCGGTTTTGTGGTTGATATTGAAGTGCTGGTCAAACTGAGAAATCTGTTTAACATAGCTATCGTAAGCAACTTCAACTTGAACCTGATCACCTAAGTTTGTTTGAACCCGGTTCATTGAAAAACGAAAAACCGTGAAAATATCCGCAAACCCCGTTACAGAAAGCAGTAGGGTCACGTCAAGTCTTCCACCTAAGGCAGCATAAACTGCACCTATAAACATAACAACTGCAACACCGATAAGAATCCAATTCATGGCTAAAATAGACCAGAAGGTGATGTTTATTCGGCTTATTATACCCTTAAACCGGAGGTTTGACTGCGTCATGGAGTTGCAGACTTGGTCTAAAATTTTTTCTTGAAACGTGGGGTCGATACTGTTTTTTTCTTCAGGTGGACTTTTGGCTTTTCCAGATAAATCATCAGGCAAACGATAAACCCTAAAGCGATATTGTAAGCCTCTGTTAATATTAATTGTGCTCGAACCCAGAGAACGCAAAACAAAGAAACAAAAAAATAAGAAAGAAAAAACTACTGTTTTTCTGCAACAGCCTTAAAGCAGTACCTTTGCCACTGCGGCCACGTCTGCGGTGTACTACAAGCACCAAAATCCAAAGCAAGTTCCATGCCGATTTCAAGCTGTTCTTGCGTGACACCCTGAATTATGCCGGGGATTTTTAGACCAATTCCAAACTCGACAATGCCAACTACGTAGGGAGCCATGCTTTGGAATTGTGCAGGGGCAACATTGATGACTGTGTAGGTGAGAAGTTTACCTTTTCCAGAAATCTGCATCCATTCAAACTCGCGGCCAAGGCAGTTGTCGCAGATGGGTCTTGGGGGCAGATGGATTTTTCCGCATTTGAGGCATTTTCCCGCCATCAGTTTTTGTTCTTGTAGAAACTTGTAGAATTGTTCAATCGTGAATTGTTCTGTTGCGCTCATTACTGGTCTCTCCTGTAAATGTGCACAGACGCTGTGGCGCCTGACCCGCCGATGTTGTGGGTTAACCCGACTTGTGCATCTTTTACTTGACGCTTATCAGCTTGCCCTGTCAATTGCAGATACATTTCATAAGCTTGCGCGGTTCCCGTGGCTCCTACTGGGTGACCTTTAGATTTTAAGCCTCCGCTGGTATTAACGGGAATACAGCCATCCAACGCTGTTGCTCCACGGTCAACGAATTTGCCTGCTTCACCCGGTTTGCAAAAACCAAGGTCTTCATAAGCGATTAACTCTGCAATGGTAAAGCAGTCATGGACTTCGGCAAGGTTAACCTGCTGCGGTGTGATGCCTGCCATTTTGTAGGCTTCTTGTGAGGCAAGTTTAGTGGATTTTAGTGAGGTTAAGCTATCGCGTTCGTAGAGTCCTATGGCGTCTGTTGCTTGACCGCTACCCACTATGTGGACGGGTTGGTCGGCGTATTTTTTGGCTAATTCAGGCTTGGTAAGTATGATACAACTTGCACCGTCTGTGATTAGGCTGCAATCGTAGAGTTTAAGCGGCCACGCCACATACTTTGAACCCAACACGGTCTCCAATGGGACCTCTTTTTGCATGTGTGCTTTGGGGTTTAAGGAGCCATTATGATGATTTTTAACGGCTACTTTGCCGAATTGAGCTTCAGTTGTGCCATACGCGTTCATGTGAGCGGTTGCCATCATCGCAAATAATCCTGGAAAAGTGATGCCGTGGAACTGCTCAAATGGGTAATCAGCGGCCATTGCAAGGTACTCGGTGACTTCAGCGGTTGTGCGATGAGTCATTTTTTCAACGCCCCCCACGATAACCACATCGGTTAAGCCTGAAAGCACAGCGTAAATACCGGTTCTGAGCGCGGCTCCTGAGCTTCCACATGCCGCTTCAACACGGGTTGCTGCGATTCCTCGGAGTCCAATCCAGTCGGCTATGGTTGCGCCTGTGTGGCCTTGGTGCTCATAGTTTTCTCCCATGTGCCCGATGAACATGGCTTTTATGTCATTTTTGGGGTCAAGTTTTGGGCATCGGCTGAATGCTTCGGATGCGGCTTCGGTGAAGATTTCGCGGTTTAGGACGCCTTCACGTTTGCCAAACTTGGACATTCCGGCGCCGATTATGCTGACTAATGGTTTACCGTTCAAACCAGATTAACCTCTCTCTGATGCCTTTAGAAAAGTACAATGGCAACATAAAAACCATTAACCCAAAAAACAAGTTTCTTTTTAAACAGGATTCAGAAAAGCCACTTAACCATCAACCTTTCTATTTGCCGCCTATTAGGCTCCAAATAGTTGATCTATGCAGAAACTATAGAGGGGAGAGAGCTAATGGCGCATTTTCAAACCAAAAACAGGTCAACAAGTTAGTCTTTTGTCACTATCACTTTCAAAGGCTTCTGAGTCATATCATTTGCCGTCTCCAAAGCTTTCTCAAACTCGCCAAGCTTAAACCTGTGCGTAACCAAGCTTTTCACGTCCACGAGTTTTTGGGCAATCAACTCCACCGCCTTTGGATACTGCACAGGAGAAATATAAAACGTTGAAAACATTACCTCATCGGCATCCTCCAAATTCAAAAACCCCTTAGACTCACCAACCAACGCTACCCTACCAGTTTTCTTAGCCAGAAACGGGGTCTGCTCAACAGTTTGCAGTGTTCCAGCGGCTTCAATCACAAAATCTGAGCCATACTGGGTAAGTTTACGCACAGCTTTGATTACATCAGTGGTTTTAGCGTTTATAGTTGCGTCTGCCCCAAACTTTTCTGAGAGCGCCAAACGATAATCCTCCACATCCACAGCAATAACACGGCAACCCTTTAGTCGTGCAATCTGTGTCATTAACAATCCAACCGCGCCCTGTCCAACAACGGTTACCCAATCACCCAAATTCGGTTTAAACTCATCCAAAACCCGTAGCGCCAACGCTACAGGCTCAATAATCGCGGCTTCATCATCACTGACGCCATCAGGAATAGGAATTAAGCTTCGGGGCGGCATTGCTTTAGATTCTGCAAAAAAGCCGTCACGGGTTAATCCATAGAATTTTCCTTTAACGCAGTATGTTGGTTGCCCACGCAGACAAAAATGGCAATGACCACAATTGACAATGGGAATCATGACAACGCGCTCGCCTGTGTCTTGGCGGGTTCCAAAGGCGTCGTGTCCGATGATTCTGCCTTTTTTCATCCATTTCCAGTCGCCCCGATAAAAGTGCAGGTCTGTTCCGCAGATGTTTCCTGCCTCAAAATTCACCAAAACATTGTTTGCTTTGATTTTGGGTTCAGCAACGTCTTCAATGCGGATTTTGTATGGACCATGATAAACGGCTGCTTTCAAAAATTATCACCATAGAACAGAAGTTCCCAAATCCTTTTAGCGTTTGCGGTAACCCTAAATAACCAACAATGAATACACTCTGCGGATGGTTGCATTGAATCTGGATGAGTTCAGTAAAGAAAAGCTGTGGCAAATTATAGTTGAAACAGTTCATATGTCCGTAATGTACCCTACACATAAAGCCTACACAAGAAACAAGATTTTGCCAGAAACCCCCGAGATAACCGCAAAGGAGCTTGCCCTTCAATTGAATATGCCTTTAGCTGAAGGCTTGGTTATTTTAAGTGAGCTGTCTGAAGAGCAAAAAATGCCGCAGCCATAACCCTTAACCATGTTTATATGCCGTTTGCTGCATAAGCAGTACTAAGATTAACCCTGAAAAATCGGTGCAAGTGACCGGCGAATCTGGTTGGAGGTGAATGTTTTGAAGTTAAGTGCAAGAAACCAGTTAAAAGGCAAAGTTGTCTCCGTTGAAAAAGGCGTCATCACCGCAAAAGTAAAAGTGGAAGTTCAAGTTCCTATAACCGTAACTGCGGTTATCACAAAAGAATCCATTGAAGAATTAGATGTTAAAGAAGGAGACGAAGTTGTGGCAATCGTGAAATCCACAGAAATCATGATTGCCAAATAATCTTTTTTATTCTACAACATAACGGTAAGTTACGTGCTCGCCTGCAGTTGAGCTTTTACGAGTAATTTTCAGAACGTCACCTGGTTGAGCGCCGATCGCTTTTACTGCTGGGTCAGCAGATCTGATTTGGGGCATCTGATATGGGTGAACCTTGTATTGGTCAAGCAGGGCGTGTTTTTCTTTTTCGCTCAGTATTTCGTGGAAAGGCACAAGGGCGTGCTCGAAAATGTTGAATACTGGGAAGGATTTGGGCAGAAGTTCCACGTTTTTCTTTTTGGCACCCAGCTTTACTGCGTGAGTGTAGCGTCCTTCGGTGACTACGATGGCGCGGTCTAGTTCTTTTTCTTTCATGAGTTTGTATAGAGTGTTCATGGCGGCTATGCCAACGGTTGCTTCGCCAAGGATGCACCAGACAATAGCTCTTTCTTTTTCTTTTGGCATATCAATAATGTAGGCGTATGCGCCTTCATGCTGCTCTTTTTCTACGAGCTTGTACTTTCTTAGTTTAATTAGGACTTCAGCTTTACGCTCTTCAATTGTTTCCATTTTAGTGCTCAAACCACAAACCTCAAGATGAAATACGCGGAACCTAAAACAAACATTTACAAATTAAACTTTATGGTATTGGACAGCCAGACTTTAACTTATACTTCCTATCTCCCTTCTTTTTTGTAAATTCATCAGTATTTAGGAGGTTTTTTCTTGAGTGAGTTTTCTGCGGATGTTGAAGTTAAGGAGGGCTATTGTTGAGCGAAAAGAAAGGTGAGACTGTTTTGGAGCAGTTTGGTTTCAAGCGTTTCTATTATCGTGAGCGTTCGCCTTCTCAGGGACGGCGGGCTTTGTGTGCGGTGCTTCCTGTTATTGTTGACTCTAACTTGCCTGAATGCTGTGAGTTTGCCCAGGACAAGGTTTCTGAGCGTTCGGAAGGCCGTTTTTGCTGTGTTGATGGTAAGTATTGTTCGCCGGCGTTTTTCAGGAATCCCACAGTTTTCGGTGATTGTGAGGTTCGCTTGGCAGAGTTAGCTAAGGAGAAAACTTAAGGAGCGATTGATTCTGCAAAAAAAACGTGATGAAAGTACAAAAAAGGCGCATTCACAGTCTAGTGTAAAATTTGACACCAAGCAAGATAGTGCTAAAGGCAGAGTGCAGTTTGATACTAATACTGTGAGAACATGGGTTTTGCCATTGCTGCTGCGCCTTGATGTTGGAGATTATCCTGCAAAGGCTGGAAGAATCATAGGTTTAAGCCGTCAACATACTTGGTATTATATTCGTAAACTTGAACTATGTAATCTTATTCATCAGGAAAAACGCAGCAATGCAACTTTCTACATTGTAACTGATGAAGGTAAAAGACTTCTGACGTCATGTGAGGGTGTGATTTTTCCTGCGAGATTGTATCGTTTTGATAAGTGCCAGGTTTCATATGAGATTTTGAGCGAGGGCAGGTATCCTGAAGGGAATTTTCGGCGAGTTGAGATGAACAATTGGACGGCGCTTTTAGGAACGGAATTGGGTGTTAAGGTTAAGCATACGTCAAAAAGCTGGATTATTCATGTGGAAGTTATTCGTGGTCGTAATCCGATTGAGGTCACTAATTTAGCTATGAATTTGGCTGACAGGGTTAAATCCGCTCTTTGCAGTAAATATGGTGTGGTTTTGAAGGAAGGTAAGGTTGTTGCAGGTGAGATTGCACATGAGGACCCGATTGCGACTTTATTTGGTCGTTATTTTACTGTTAGGACGGACAAGCGTAAGATAGACCATAGTTGGAGCATTGGTGAGCTGGAGCACACTCAGAAGGATGCTGTTATTGAATATTTGCAGATGCCTGAAAGAATTAAGAATTTGGAGGGTGAAGTTGTTGGCTTGCGCGGAGATGTTGGCCAGTTAGCTAATGCGCTTAGGTCCATTTTTGATTTAGATAAAAAAGACGATTTGGATTTGCCAAAAGCTGGGGGTGCATCGGGATATGTCTGCTAATTCTTCTTGTTGCTGGCTTGGCTTCGCTAGTTCTAGTCTAGGTATAGCGCAGCCGTGTTCTTGTTTTGGTGTAAAGGTTTGTTTAAATGTTTTTCAGAGTGTTTTTCAGCGAAAAAATGCATGGTCTTTTTCCATGCTTTTAGATGTGGCTTTTCTGGGTGTGTTTGGGTATGTCCAGCGAGCGTTAAAGTTTTGGTGTGTTGATGGAGTGAAATGTCTTGGTTGAACAAAATAAACATGGTTTAGTTGGTAAGTCTGTTCAAACGGAAGAAAAAGCGCCTGTGAAGGCTAAGAAAAAGCGTAGCGCCAGCGATAAGTATGGCCTTCATAGGTATAATCAGGTTTTACTTAAACAGGCTTTGGCAGCTATACGCGAAATTAAGGGTGAGTTGCGTTGGATGCGGCATAAGCTTGACCGTTTGGGTGAGGCTGAGTATTCGCGGGAAGACGTGGAATATTTCTCTGCTGTCGACCAAGTGGACCGTGAGATTATTCAGAGGCTTTTAGAGGTTGGCGTCGATGGTGCTTTGCCCCGAGATGTCGCAGCGGAGGTCAACAAGCGTGGCGGCTATAGTCTGCGTTATTATGAGATTAGCCGTCGATTGGTGCGTCTTAACAAGAAACTTCATTTTGAAACAGGCAACGAACTCTTTGAAAAGCACGGTCACAGGTGGGCGTTGACCAAGTTTGCGTTTGAGGTTTATGGTACCTTAGACGAGAACTTGGCGATTGTCGAAACTTTATTGGATAAAGAGGAGCGGCTTTAGAGCTTTGGCATTGACTGAGCGTGAAAAGGCAATTTTACGCTTGAACGCTGGTGGAATGTCAGATTACAGAATTGCTCGCAAGCTAAAGATGGAAACGCCCAATGTTACCCGTTCTAGAAAGAATGCTTTAAAGAAACTTGAATATGCAAAGACTGATTTAGAGTTTATTGAAAAACTAAAATTAGGTAGAAATTTCCGTTGAATGGACAGACAGAACTACTTTTGTAAACGTGAAGTCTTTTATAGACTTAATAAGGAAGACGCTTAGTAATTTATAAAAACTTTTGAGGGGAGGCTAAGCGCTTGTTCTCTCATGAAGCTCAGTTGATAGTAAGAAAGAAAGCAATACTTAGCATAAGAGCTAAACTCTTAGCTGAATCCCGAGTGTGGTTTGCTAATAACGGCTTTATTGAGGTTCAAGGTCCTATACTTGTTCCAGCAGTCAGCGAAAATCATAGTTCATTAGGCGTTACAAATTTTGCTAAAAAAGCGGTTCTTTCCCAAGGCTTAGAGCCTTACACAGATTCTTTCATTGCCTTATTTCCTAAGATTTTCTCGATCACGCCTGCTTTTCGAGCTGAACAAACAAAGTCCAATCATCATCTTGCAGAGTTTTGGCGCATTGAACTTACCGTTGCAAACCTTGATCTTGAAGGGGTGGTGAAAATGGTTGAAAACCTCGTGAGCTCAGTTTGTCAAAATTTGGCAAAGCAAGTTTATGAAGAACTTAGTTTACTCGGCAGAAATACATCACAACTAGAAAATATTGAAGGTCCTTTCACAAGGCTAACTTATGAAGAAGCTATTGAGCAATTACGAAAAAAAGGTTATAATGTTCAGTGGGGACAAGAACTAAATTGGAACTTAGAAAAACAATTAAGTACCTTACAAAAAAACCCATTCTTTATAACTGAATATCCCATTACTGTTGAAAACCAGTTTTTTAAAGAAAACATCAGTGGGCAGGATCTATCTTTGGTCGCTGATTTATTTGCGCCAGAAGGCTTTGGTGAAATGGGTTCTGGAGGTCAAGTAGAAGAAAAAAAAGTCCTGCTTACCAAAATGAGAGAAGATAAGGTAAATGATGAAATCACGAATTGGTATTTTGACCTTAGAAACTCCAATCAAACATATTCTTCTTTTGCTATAGGTATTGAGCGGTATTTACAATGGCTTTGTATGTTACCTTTGATAAATGAGGCTATATTGTTTCCTCGAACCTCTGAATCAATATATCCCTAAGTTACAAGGGGTTCCAGCTTCTTGATTTTTTTAATGTATCCTTTGAGATTTCGTTTATTTCGTGCTTCCAAAGATAAAAGTTCAGGTGAAAGGGTAATGGGTAAACTAGAAAAAAATATCAGTGAACAGGCAATCAAGGCGCTGGTTTCTGGTGAGAGGTTAGTTAAGCCCGATGGTAACTGTCCTAAGCCAATTGCAAAAATGTAAGTTCCTATACCGAGAGCATAAAGTTTGCTACAGTTTTTTTCATTAGCTAAATCTCCCCAAATAACAAAAAGATATAGAGTAAAAAACATTCCCCAGCTTATTCCTTCAATAGCAAAGGAACATAAGAGTACGGTGCTGTTTTGAAAGAAAGCCGATAATACAATGCTCAAACCATATATTGTACTGCTTATTACTGCACTTGGTTTCCTTCCTATAAAGTCAGCAATTAAACCTCCAGTTACTGCGCCAACTATTGGGAACACGTTTTGAATTATAACAATTTCTTCAAAATTTGCAGACACAAATTGAATAGCTGAGGCGTCAATATTCTTCGAAAAGGTGAAGTTAATAATGCAGAAAAAAATCCATGGCGCTAGAAATAAAAGCAAAACCCTTTTTTCAACTTGAGTTTTTTTGTAAATTCTTTCTGTTGGTCTTATTGTTTTTACATTAATTGATGTGATGATTATGGATAAAATAATAGGAATTAAGATAGCTACGAAATAGGATAACAAACTTTCCTGACTAACAGTGAGATAAATTATAAAAGAGACTGTTAAAAAGACTGAGCAAATGAGACCCCCAAAAACACCTCTTTTCTCAACAGGCGTGTATTTCCAAAAATAAGTCAAAATGCAAGCTTGCCCAATGCTAAAAAATATGCTTGAAATGGAAATTAAAATTAACTGATAAATTGAGGAGGTGAAAAAAACTGGAATGAGTGTTAACACAGTTAAAGTTAGGCAGATTAGAATCAGTTTTACTGTATTTGATTGTCCATTAATTCTAAAGCTTGCAATAATAAAAGCCAGCCCGGCGATAAAGCAGACAAGTGTTTGGCTTAAGCTGATTACATGAACAGAATTGAATATAGATGGAATAATGCTGGCTATTATTATGTAGAAAAAGCTGAAAAAAGCTGTAAAAACCGATGCTATCAACACAAGTGTAGCCTTAGTCAAAGTGAGGAAGCCTCCTTGATTGCATCTGTTGAGGGGTTACTTGGTAGATATATGAGCAAACCTTAAAAGCTTTTATATTTAAAAGTCATACGGGTGAAAAATACGAAAAAAACGATTGAAAGGTTGTCGGAAATTTCTCAAAGTCTCAAACATATTGCGGAAATTGAAAACAACGATGCTCTAGAAGCGGCTATTACAAAAAATGATAAAGAAGCTTTGCTGGAAGTCTGTAAAAAATCTAAGGTACCCCGAGCCTATAGGACCGTTATTGTTAATTTACTGCTCTCTGTTGATCCAAAAAAGTATCCGATATTCCTTTAAAAGATTGATACATGGCTTTATGCAGGCATTTGGAACATATTGGTTTTTTGCTTAAGAGCTGCATATTTGCCCACCAACATTTTTTCTGGTCTTCCAAGACTAGCTTTCTCTCTCCTGTTGAAAAGAGAGGGGCTTTTATTTTTGCTCAGGGTAGGCTTGCTTTTTACCGCTTGTCTGCCATAACTTTTTATATTCTGTAGCTTTGAATCTACAAACCCACTAACCGTGGAACGGGAGCGGGCGGGGAATGGAAAACAAACAATACAATAGTAGTGATTTACTTACAAGAATCACTAAACTGCTTGAGGGCATAAACACAAAATTAGACATATTAACTCAGCAAAATGCCAAGATACTGGAAAACTCTTTTGCCGCAGAAAAACCTGCTAACCACACTTCATCTGACATTATGACGTTGCTTACTTTGCCCGCCTCAGTGAGAAAAACTGGGCTAGCATTGTTAGAGTTTGAAAAAGCGACTGCACAAGACCTTGCCTTAAAGACAGGCAGATCAAGACCAGTAGAAAGTGACTGTGCTAATCAGTTAGTAAGGATAGGATTTGCAAAGAAAAAAAGAGAAGGCATGGAAATTTATTTTTTTACTGAGCCCTTGGAGGTAAAACATTGAGGACAATTTCTATTCATTCCTCTAGAGGCGGGACGGGAAAAACTGTCATAGCTACTAACTTGGCAGCTATACTAGCGCATAACGGATTTAAGGTGGCCTTGCTCGATTTTGATTTCAGGGCACCAAGTCTATGTTTTATTTTTTCTGGAGACCTTTTTCATCCAGTTCAACATTGGCTAAATGATTTTCTTAATGATGATTGTGACGCCAAGCAAGCATTAATTGAAGTCTCTGGAAGTCTTAACGCTAATGGAGGAAAATTGTTTGTTGGATTGGCAGATTCATCTATTGAAGTCATCCGAAATACTATTGATAAGAGCAGAGATGCTGAGGTAACTGCAATAAAAAAGCTCTTTTCTTTGCTCTCAATTCTTCGGGATGACGGGATCGATTATTGTATTATTGACACTAGCCCTGGGGTGCAGTATTCATCGGTTAATGCTTTAGCAGCATCCAATCTGTGCTTCCTTATAACAAGCGCTGATATGGTTGACATGCATGGATGCTCTGAAATGCTGAAAGATATCTATGAAAGTTTGGAAAAGAAAACATTCATTATTCTAAATAAGTATTCTCCAAGCATAAATAACAACAGTTGCACTCATATTGAGTTCATTGAAACAACCCTAAAGCACCCAGTAATTTGTCAAATTCCCTGCTATTGCGAGGTTCTTCTAGCACATAGAATGGGGTTATTAGCAATACAGCAACCTAATCATCCTTTCGTTCAAAAATTAGAGGAGGTAGTTAACAGTATTGACACTCTTTGAAGAGCCGAAATGCCAAAATTTTGAGTTTAGTTTAGTAAATATAAATAGGATTGAAAAATGCTTACAAATTGTGATACTCGATATACTCTTAGAAAAAGAGGCACTGAATAAGAAAGACATTTCCAAAAACCTTGGCATCAGGTTGGGTGACCAACTAAGCCCAGAACTTGTTGATAACTTGCTGGATACGCTGTGGTTTGAAGAGTTAATTATGACTGAACAACGAAAAGGAAAATGTAAATTTACATTAACTAAGAAGGGAAAAGAGTATAGACGGCCAGGTTCAAAGCGGTAAAATTTAAAATCGGGCCTCCTCTTTTTTAAAGTAACAAATTAAAAAATGGACATCGTATCTGCGATATTATCGTGTTTAGGCTCTCAAGCAATTAATGTATAGTTTTAGACTTGTTGTTTGTGATTTAGCTGTGTCTCAGGAAGGCTGTGTTTGTAAGGATTGTAAGCGTGTTAGAGAGTATGTAGCTTCGCTTTTACCTTTTAAAATTGTTGAAGCTGTAAACGGTAAGCCGCTATGCATTGCTGGGGTGGCCATGGTCTCTGGCTTGTCTAGAAACCTTAACATTTACACGCCCAAAGAGTTGGAAGCGTTTTCAAGCAAACTGGTTGAAGCGCCGATTTATCTTGAGCATGTGTCTGCTTCAAATGCTGTTGGCAAGGTTACTAAAACGAGTTGGGATGGGCAAAGGCTTCTGTATGAAGCGGAAATTTACGATGAGAATACAGCTGACAAAATTCGCAATGGGCTGATTCGGCATGTGAGTGTCGGCGCAGATTATAGCACTTCGGATGTTGTTGATGCGATGGTTCCGCATGGCTTGTTTAACGCTGAAATGTCACTTGTGGCGGTTCCTGGTATTCCTGAAACAAGCATCAATGTTTTGGAGAGTCTTGCGCATGTGCATACTGCTTTGCCTGCCTCTGGAAAGGAGCGTAAACCTGTTAGGGCGGTTCACGAGAAGTTTTCTGTTAAGGAGTTGCTTGAGTCTCTTCAATGTGTTTTTTGCGGTGCTCCAGGCGAGTACCTTGTCAGTGTTTGTACACCCTGCGGTGATAATGCGCAGTCTTTGGTTATGGAATCCTTAATGCGGCTGCCAGTAAGGGAAGCGGAGAGCGATTTGCCCAGCAGTTTTACGGCATTTAAGGTAAAGTTTGTTGCTGGTCCAGATGCCTGTGATAAGTGCAAGGCTTTGGATGGTAAAGTGTTCATTTATGGTACTGAGCCAGAGCCGCATACTGGCTGTAAATGTCCAGGGTACCAAGTTGTTGAGCGGTTGCATGTCCACATTAATTTTAGGGGTGTTGAAAAGTTGGAAGAAAAAGACATTGCGCAGGTAGCAGAGAAAGTCGCTGCTAAGGTCGGCGAGAAAAATTCCTTTGAATTTGAAAATATGAAAACTAAACTTGCTGAGGCAGAGGGCAAGTTAAAGACTGTTGAAGGTGAACGTGACGCTTTCAAGAGTGAAGCGGCGGCTGCAAAAAAGACGGTTGAAGATTACAAAAAGTTGATGCCGGGTGTTGAGTTGTTGGCGGATCCTCCGGTGTTGATGCCTGTTTCTGAAGCTGTGTCAATGATTAAAGGCGTATTGCCTGGCCAAGTGGTTGAACGTGCTTGGGGGTTTGGTCCGCAGCGGATGTGCCAAGAACTGCAGCGAGCGGTTAATTCGCTTGAGAAACGGCTGGTGAAAAAGTAATGGCTGAGTTACCTGCTGACGGAAAAATGCATGAAGTTGATAATGCTGAGGCTGATGATGTTATCGAAGCAGCTTCTCACCAGATTTTGCCTAATGAAGCGATTGGGCGAGTAATTCGAAACATGTACAAACGGATTCAAACCTTAGAGGCTGAGGTTAAGGACCTGAAGGGCAAGAAAGCCAAAAAGGCTGCGCCTGTGAGTGGAGGTTCTTAGTTTTTGCTCACTTTTGTGGGGCTAGTAGCGCCAAGACGAATTGGTGTGAATGCAAAAATTTTGGGGAGATTGATTTTAGATGACTGATAAAACTTACAATACGAGCATGGCAATTGGCGAAACTGATGATCCAACCGCTGTCATTGAATCCTTTGAAGTTGCTGCTGCTGTTACCAAAGGTGACCCAGTGTATTTGAGTGCGGACCATAAGGTAAGTCCTGCGGCTGCGGCGCAAGATTGCATTGGGGTTGCTGTGAAATCTCAAGCTACTGTTGGCGGGCAAGTTTCCGTATTAACTAGAGGGCGTGTGAAGGTTGCTGCTGGCGGCGTTATTAATCGGGGTAAAGCGGTTTATGGCGCTGATGCTTCTAAACGTGTCCTTGAATTAGCTGATGTTAGCCAGGCTGTTGACGAAGGCGGCGCTGCCAAATACACTATTGCAGTTTTCATGAACCGTAAACTTGGTACTGCTCTTGAGACTACCGCGGCTGCTGACGATCTACTCTTCATTCATGTGGGGAAGAATTAGGTATGAAGCCGAGACTTTATGAAGCTTTAATGGCTAAAACTGGCGAGCAAAGGGAACTCTACGAGAAACTTAGGCAATCTGCTGGGCTTCCGTTCCTAAAGCGTTATTCTGAGATGGGTATCAAGGAAGGTTTCTTTAGTGACATGGCGGGCGCTGTTGGCAAAATGCATGATACCATGGTTGATGCTGCTTGGCCTGAATTAATTGGCAGAAGTATTATCAATGTTATGCCAACTTCTGAGGCGCAAGAGCGTTTTCCGTTGGATGCTGGTGCAGTTGCTTACAAGTACGCCGAAGGTGCAGTTACTATGCTTAGTGCAAAGAAACCTACGTTTGTTGACATCTACACAAATGAGTTAGCGGAATCTTCAGACGAATGGGCTAAGGAGTATCTTGAGGATGCTACTTGGAACGTTATGGATCGAGCAATTAACAATGTAGGTATGGCTTTAGGTCAAAGTGAAACCGAAGCTATTCTTGCGTTGTATGCTGGTGTTTCAGCTGCTGATTTGGCGACTGGTGCAGCGTTGACAGGCGGCGGGGCTGTTGCTTCTTGGGCTGACATCTTAAGCTTGCATCATGCGGTGAAAAGCGAGAAATGGCGTCCTAACGTGTTGGCTATTAACGAAATGCAGGTCCACCAATTGCTTAACGATGATAAATTCGTTAAGTCGGTGTATCTGCCAAGTAGTCAAACCGACATTGAGCAGGGAACTATTGGAACCGTTTTAGGCATGAAGGTACAATCGAGCACTTTGGTGCCTAACGGTACGATGTATGCTATTGATACTCGTGTTGCTTCTGTGATGCTTCTGCGCCGAGACGTAACTGTTGAGGATTGGGAAGACATCAAAAACGGCAAATACGGTGTCCGTGCTACAACTCGCTTTGGTTTAGGCATCCTTCGCTCGAATGCTATCGCTAGAATGACTAACGTCAAGCAAACTATGACTTAGGTTGTTTGGCGTTTCTTTTTCCCTTTTTTAGTTTTTCATGAAAGATTTGGAGTGTTTAGGGCTTGACGGGGCTGAGTGAACGCTTGGATATTGCGGAGGTTATTTTACGTGAGCTTAGTCGTGGGTCTCTTCGGCGGGTTGAGCTGGAGAAACGGGTTTTTCGTAGCAGAAATATTAGTTTTTCCTGTTTTAGTTTGATGTTTGCTTTTCTGGTTCATGATGGCGCTATTGTGAAGTCTGACAGCACGAAGAATGCGCCTTTTAGGTTAACGGATAAAGGTAGGGCGTTTTTGGCTTGGAGGGCTATGTCTTGAAAAATGTTTACAAGATGTTAAAAGAATATCTGGGTTCTATTCCAAGTGGCGCCTCGGCGTCACCTAATGCAGCCGTTTTTTACGAGACTGCTACCATTCCGTTAATTGACATCATGACTTTGTATGATAAGGATCCAACTTGCAAGAGCAGCGTTGACTTGTTGGCTGCTTCTACTGTTGGGATGGGTTTCTATACTACGGTTGATGAGACGTACGAGAAGGCAGCTGAGGCCAAAGCAGTTATTGACGATTTCTCTGAGACTGTTAATCTTGATGGGCTTCTCAATGATATGGCCATTAGGCTTATTGCTTGTGGCAATGATTTCTGGCTTAAGTTAAAGCCTGGTCAACTCTCTGAGTTTGTCCGGATGCCTTCTGATTCGATTGAAAAAATCTTGTTAAGTAAAGTTCCCGGAGTGAAGATTCCTTATAAAGTTGAAAGTTACCAGTTGAAGTCATCTTATCGTGATGGCTCTTCTAATGGAAAATTGGCACCTGACGCGGTTTTGCATTGGCATATTCATCAAGACGTCAATTCGGGTTATGGTGTTGGGTTGCTGCAGGTTCTTTTGCATGTTTTAGCTGTGGGTAATGATAAGAGGCCTGCGTATGCTTGGATGAAGGCCAAGATTGAGCGGATTATGCCCAAGATTTTTGAGAAATATGCTGGTCCTGACGTGTTGGTTTATTTGCCCGGAGCTAAAGAGGATGTTATTTCCAAGTTTCAGAACACTATTAAGAATCGCCCAGAAGAGGGCGCTTGGCTTTTCTATAATGGGCAGGACAAGACTAATGGTCCTAATGTAAGCCTTAATCCTTTGCAGATTGATCCAAGGGCGCGTTTTGAGTATTATCTTGACCATATCATAAATCAGTTCTATCTTGGCTGCGAAACTCCGTTGCCACGATTGTTTAGTACTCCTGGTTTTACCGAGGCGTCAGCTAAGGCGGCTGTGGAGTTGCAGGATATGCTCATTAAACCTGTTCAACGCTACGTTAAACGGCAGGTTGAGCGAGAAATTTTTGCTAAAGTGCTTACTCAGAATGGTTTGGATGCTGTGAAGGCTAAAGCTCGTTTGAATTGGAGCGTTTCAGATACTCCAGTGTTCTTGGTTGGTGATTTGATTTCTGCTGCTGACAAGAATTTGATTAGAGCTGAGGAGTTCCGCAAGAATGCAACAAAGTTTGGCTGGCAGCTTTGGGAGCCTGAGAAAGATGCCGCTCAGCCAAGTCAAAGTAGTGTTTCTAAGCAATCTAAGCCTGGAGGTGAAAGTTAATGGATTTTGCAACTATGGGGATTATTGTCTCTTCTTTGATTGCTATCTTTGCTGCTCTTGGGGGTGCAAGCTTCAAGATGGGCAAGGACAAAGTCACTGCGCTTTTGGATGACGTTTTGGATGCTGTGCAGGATGATAAAATCACTGAGGCAGAATGTCAAAAGATTGCAGCTGACGTTAGAGCGATTCGCAACGGCGAAAAAACAGGCTCAAGTTAATTAGCCCTCAAAATTTGGCTTGTCTCAGCTCACTTGTGGGGCTGAGCAAGAATCCAAAAAGTGGAGGTAATAAAAAATCATGACAAATGATCAAGACATTCAGTATGGAGATAGCGCAGCGGCTGCGCGTGCGATTCATAGTGCATTAAGTGGGTTGGAGGCGGTTCCTTCTGGTCACAGGGTTACTAAGTGGGCTTTCACTTGGAACGTTGACGGGTCTTTGGCTACTGCTGTGGCTTATGAGGATTTGGCTGTTCTTTTTACTCTTACTTACACGTGGGTTAGCGGTAATCTGCAAACAGTGGTGAGGTCCTAAACATGTCGATTACTGAGGCTGCTTTGGTCATTAATGAGCAGAAAAAGATTGCGGGAACATTAAACGATGTTAAAGCTAAAACGGATTTGATTCCTGCGCAAATCGCTGCCCTACTGTATATTGCTGGAGGCTGTGTTTACCAGCTTAGTGATGACGTTTTGATTGCTGATGATTCAGTGGTAAGCAAGGATACAGCAGAATACGCCAAAGTCAAAGAAATTAACGTTGGCTACCTTTCGGGGACGTTGCGGATTGCTTTTGACAGCAGAGATCCAAGCGGTGCGGAGCATTGGGTGCATGTGCGAATCTACAAGAATGGTGTGGCTTTGGGGACTGAGCGAAGTCAAAATGGCGATTGGTATACCTACAGTGAAGATTTAGAGGGCTTTGCTAAGGGTGATTTGCTGCAGTTATACGTTAAAAATAGTGATGCGGGTTTCCCGGTTGAGGTGTGTAATTTTAGGATTTTAGGAAAATTCCCTATTGTCGCTGCACCTATAGTTAACGTTGTTCCATAAGCTTTTTTGGCTTAGCTGATTTTTCTTTCTTTTTATTTTATTCTTATTTTATAGTGTCTTTTTTATTGTGTTTATTTTTTAATGCTTGTTTTTTATGGCGTTTTTTGGCGCAAGAAGGCTTTTTTGCTGTTATTTTCAGATATTGGTGCCGTATTGAAGTTTGTTTAGGGAGGTGAATGTGAATGAATAAGAAAATGTTTAGTTTATTGCTGGTTGCTATTTTGGCATTATCTGCGGTACCAACCGTTTTCGCTATTGACTCCGCAAGTATCGATTCAGATACCGGACAAATATTTGACAGAAATGAAGAGTTTAACATTTCATCTAGTTACTATTTGCCGGTCGGCGTATACTTGTTTGCTACTATTGAATGCAGGTTGTACAGGACGGTCTCTTTTTTTAATGGCACTTTTTTTGACGAATACGGTACATTACATGGTTCAACTGATGAGCAATGGATATCTACAGATTATCTTGGCAGTGCTATGAGTGGTGGAATAACATTTGATGCAAACTTTGAGCAGGCGACGACTCTGAATAACTTGGATGACTGGTATGATCCTGGCGGTGCTGGCTACGTTTGGCCCCCGTTTCCAACACAATGGGAAGAAGTGCGATTCGATATAACCTATAGAGTCGAATGGTTCTTGAATTATTTTGGGATCGGGATTTATGAACTGAAAGCAGAATCTGGGCTGTTAAATGTAGCTCATAGCGAGATTGTGCGCTGGGCTGGAGAAGACATAGATGTCCAAGTGCTCTCTGGCTTTGGCGGCGCGGAAGGTCTCGAAAACATGGGTGGTCTCTATGAGAAGGCACCAGACGGTGATTACGCTACAGTTGGTGTAGCTGACATTGGACCGCCAGTTAGTCAATATGGTGTCACAGCACTCAGGATTCAGTTGCTGCCTCCAGAATCAGATTGCGAATACTGCGGTGAAAGTCTTTCTAGTGAACCTATAACTTACAACGTTGGCATTTATGTGCACACTGATGATCCATATCTCGCTGTGGGCGTTCAGATATTCGGCTATATTGATGATACATGGGAGAGCTTAGGATATTTCGCGGTCTCTGATACAACGCCTCAATGGTACAATTCTGAGCAGTCGGCTTCAGGAATCCGAGAAGTCGCCATAGCTGTTTCCCCTGCTGTCACGAATGCGGGTATTCTGAACATCAACACGATGAGGTTGGTCCCCGGAGGGTGCTAAGCCCTTTTCTTCCCTCTTTTTTTGTCGGCGGAAGATTTTATAAAAAGGTCAAGGTAATAATTTATGACAGGTGATATGTTGAATAAGACAAGAATCGCTGTCGTGGTACTCGTCATTCTTAGTGTCGTTTGGTGCGTCGGCTGGTGGGAGCAGATCTATTCAGTATCCACTTACGAGGTCACTGGCGTTGTGGATACGCACGATATCGTATCCTCTAGTGACTACGTGATATGGCTAGATGATGGGCAGGAGCTGAGGGTCGAAGGCAATTTCTGGCACGACATCGCTAAGGATGATGTCTGGGGGCAAGTTGAGAACGGCAAAAGTTACATATTTGAATGCTGGGGTTGTCGGCTCGAGATCTTTGAGTTGGGCGTCTATTGGTATCCCAACGTCGTCAGCGTCAAGGAAGCTCCGTGATGCTCGCGACTTGGGTTCATGTATAATGAATTGTCATGATTGCGTTGTTGCGCAAAAAATTCCTTGTGGTTGTCATTTTGGCGCAGTCTTTCTTTGTATTACTATTTCATAGTTGTTTTATAAGGGTTGTTTGTTTCCACTTTTTTTAAATACGGGGTTTTTTCTGGGGGTTTTTTTCGCAAGATTGCTTTTATGGGTTTAGTTTCTGATTTGGCTATTGATTAGGGTGCAGATTGGTTGGTTGATTACTGCTCGGTTGCTGATGTGAAGCCTGTTTTACATATTGATTTAGCGGAAACCAGCGAAGACGTTGAACTGGCCGATTGCGTAACTGACAGCAGCGACAAGGTGGATAACCTGTTAAAGGTTGAAGGCTTAGTGGTGCCTGCTGTGGTTCCCCAATCAGTCAAGATTGCAACAAAGTTTTTTGCTGCTTGGCAGTATCGGCGTCGTCGTGACCCACAGGGCGCGCAGGTCTTTTGGTATGATGCACAGGAGACATTGAAGGCGTATATTGACGCTGAGCAGGCTAAGGAAGAAGAACCTATCGTGGGGAGTGCCTAATCGTGGTTCTTGACACAATTGTTTATCATGTCAGCGAAAAGACGTCTCCAGATTTCCTTATTCACACACCAAGCGTTAATGATGTTTACCAGCAGATTTTAACAGCCAACAATGACAAGGTTCCCAATGTTGTTTTGCTTCCAGAGTATAATGCTCATGCGGTTTGGGCTGATGAAGCCGCTTGGATAACCGCTAACTTCCAAGATATTCCCGTTATGGTTGACTGCGCTGGGGGTTGGGAGCATCATGTAACCGTTGAAGAAATTGCGGCATTAATTGCTGCTGGCATTCAGGTTAAATGGGTTCGTATTGCTGAGCTCGTAAGTTATTATGAAGAGTGGTTACACGAGGAGTTCCCGGACGATTATGTTATTGGTCTCTTGGAGTTTTGCAGGGCAAATAACATTAAAGTTTACTTTTGTGAGTGGAAAATATCCGCCTTTGACAAAGTTCTTGAAGTTATAGAGGGCTTTGAGGACATTGTCACGGTTGGTTTTAAGACTAATTCGGGCGATATGGAACCCGCGCAGGGCTTCAAATTTCTTGTTGATAAATTGCGTGCTATTTCGCCTAATCCTGAGCATTGGGGCGCCACAATTGAAACGTGGTATTGGGAAACTAGACACCGCGGCTTAGCTGCTCATCCTGAAGCGGATGTTTTTGAGCCTAACAATATGCCGGTTAGCTTCATGGTTTGTCACATGCAAGAGGCTGTAGCTATGCCTAATGTTTGGTATAGTGGCGCTGAACTGTTGCAGTTTGAGGCTTACTGGTGGTTCTTTGAGAACACTACGGGCAAAGCACGCGAGAGCCTAAAGACAATTCACCGTTACTTGAACTCTCAAGTTGCTCTTGCCCCTAATAGCACGGTGATACTTGAGCTGCTTAAGGCTGAATGGATTGGTGCGCCTGCTAAAGCCGATATTGAGTGGCTTGATGGTAGAGCTGCGCCGTTGTCTCCTTTTGATATTCAGCCGTCAAGTTTTGATTTTAAGAATATGACCAAAAAGTATGCGGTGAGCTGCTATAGTCTGGGCGAAGCTGGAAACCGCTGGATGCGAATGGAGACAATCTCTGTTGAAGTTTTGGTTAAGACTTTGGGAACTACGCTTGATAAAGCATCTTTCATTAGGGAGAAGATGCGCGTTGAGGTTGAGCGAATAATTTTCCTATACAGCAGGCTTGGTCCGTTGTGGGATCCTGGTACTGGCGTGATGCATCGGCGTGTTGTTCCTGGTTTGGTTGATGTTTCTGTGGTTCAGATGGCCAATAAGGTGGATGATTCCAATTTTGCGCGCGTAACTGTGCAGGTCAAGTGCAGTTATTTTCCTAAGAAATTATGGGTGTCAAAGTAATTGAGGGAACAAGAAATGAAAAAGAAGATAGAAAAGTCGTTGGGAGCTGAGTAAAATGCCAGTGTATGCCGGTGCAGGTTCCCAGTTCAACTATATTTTAGAGAATTATTTAGGCGCTCCTCTACCTGAAACCCCAGCGTTTAAAACTCTTATCGCTGACGATATTGAGCCAGGTATTGACCCATCACTGATTAAGGTTCGTGGTTGTGGCAGTCGTGATTTAGTGGCTCTTAAGCGTGGCTTGCTAAAAGCTGACCTTAAAGTGATTTATCCGCTGCCCTCCGATGACATAATGAATTTTGTTCATCATGTGGTCGACTGCTACGCAATGACTGTCTCGGTTCTTGATGAAGGACCTGACGAGCTGATTGATTTGCTTTATACTGGCTCACGCATTGATAAAGCCACTATTTCCTGTGCAATTGAGGACGTGCTGAAGGCTGAATGCGAGTTAATGTCTCAGGATGTTACGGGGGCATCGGCAAAGCCTGAAGGTGCAACCTACACCCCGCTTAGTGGTGCAGTATCTTGGGAAGACGTGGCAGTTCTCAAAGGTGATGCTGATGGCTCTAATTTGTCGCCTTTTGAGGTGACTACTGATTGGAAGTTTACCATTGCAAATAACTTGAAAAGGGTTGGAGTTATCCGTGCATCTAATCCGACTAAGCCTAAGTACATAATTCCTTTGCATCGTGACCTTTCAGGCGAGTTAACTTGCACTTTTGAGAGCAAGGACCAGTATTATGCTGCCGCTGCGGGCGCTTTTAGTTTGAAGTTTGACCTTAGCGCGGGTAAGTATTTCTTGTTTAAGAATTGCCAATGGGAGAAGGTTAACTCTGTTCGGAAGCCTGATGATATTGTTTCCATGAAGCTTGCGTTCACTGCATCATCGTTTGTTGACAGTGAGGAGGCCTAATCATGGGTACTGAAAATTTAGAGATAGATGGACGCTTCGGTGAAGAGTACCGGGGCAAATATTGCTTCAAAGAGATAACTTGGGCTAAAAGAAACCGCATTATCCAAAAGCACACAAAATACAACAAATTAACTGGCGATGTGGATAGTAGCGATTTCATAGCAATCCAAGCTGAAACAATTATGGCCAGTTTGCATGGGCAGCCTGAGAGTCACCCAATTACTCTGGATAAGCTTCTTGGCGAGGAAACAGGTGTCCCGATTGAGCTTGGGGAACTTTTCAGTAAAGTCGTAAACAAGCTGAACGCTTTGAGTCATGAGGACCTGCGTTTTTTATTAGTGCAGTTAAGCGAGGCAGACCGCATCCAGCTCTTAGCGAGTTTAGGCTTTGTAAAGAGTTCGGTTGGACCATCACCCAGCTTAGAAGGCAGCCTGCAAAAGGCGTCCAATCCTTCATAGTGATCCTAAAGCAGATGGATGCTGAGGTAGAAAAAGAAAAGGAAAAAGCAGATAGGGAGGGCAAAAAACGGTAGAAGTAGCGTGTGATGTTGACGGTATAGTTGAGTTTCAAGCGGCGATGTTGCAACTTGATTATGCTTTGGTGAATCAGGTTTACCGTTTTTTGGTTAGTTGGGCTGCTGACGTTAAGGCGTTGGCTGAAAAGTTGGTTCCTGTTAAAACGGGGTATCTGCGGAGCACTATTTACGCTGTGGTTCAGAATTGGGTTGTCAACGTTGGCGCAGATGCTACTTATGCATATTTTGTGGAGGCTGGAACCAAGTACATGGCGGCTCAACCGTACTTGTACCCTGCTATTCAGCAGTATTTGCCACAATTGGAAGAGGTCATTTTAGCTGCGATTGATGCGGCAAAAGCGGAGGCTGGGTTCAGATAAGCCTACGTGACATTAGTATTGCTGTTCGCGCTGAGAATCAAGCTTCCTCAGTTTTTCGCACGATTTCTTCAGATGTCATTAACTTGGGGGTTTCTTTTGGCGCTTTAGATTCAGCTACGGGTCGAAGCGTTATGCAACTTTTCTCAGTTGTTCGTTTAATGACAAGTCTTAAAGCTATTTTGGCAACCACTACAGCTGCGCAGGCTGCTAATAATACAGCGGTTGCAACTGGTGCCGGTGTTCAGTCAACTTTGGCGATTTCAACTACTGGCGCCATGACGGCTCAAGTTGCCCAGAATACGGCAACTCAAACGGGAATTATTTCTCAAACGTTGCATGCTATTCGAATGGGGATTTCTTCGGCTGCACATGCTGTTTACACCGTGGCTTGTTGGGCTGCCACTACCGCGGCTAATGCGTTAAACATTAGCACTGCGACTTTTCTGGCTTTGACAGGTGTTGGGATTGCCGTTATTGTGGCGGCTGCCGCTGCTGTAGCCAGTTTTGCCAGTAGCATGAACTCTGCAACTGCAAGTGTTAAGGGTTTCAATGATGCATCAGCTGATACACCTTCGCGTATGCATAGTGTTCAACGTGCTGGGGAGAGTGCGTTGTATAGGAGAGGTATTGAGTGAGCGTTGGCGGTGTTGGCAATCCTTTGGTTGCTATGGTTTTTGGTAGCGTTGGTGTTCCCCAATCTGACGTGATTACTGTTTCAGTTCATTTTGGTTGCTCAAAAGAAGTTAGCAGTTTTGAGGCTCTCCTGCAGAATTGGGACGGCAAATACAGTCCTAATGGAGCTCACCCGATTACGGTTGGATCTCCAGGCGGGATTGGGATTTGCCGCGAACCCTATAACCCCAACGTTTCGCCTGTTATTAGCGTCAAAGTTGAAGGCGTTCAATACGAGAGTACACCTTTTGAGAATTATATCAGGGTAAGTGGCAGATGTTGGGGTGAGAAGCTTTTCCGTCAAGTTGTTAACAAGACCTACCGTAACATGAAGGGCGAGGCAATTGTTAAGGACCTGCTGGATAACTATGTTGGATTAAGCCATGTTAGAGGCGCCACTGAGTTAGTTGAAAACACGGACACCACTTATACTAAGCTGGAGTATGTGGACACTCCAGTTTGGGATATTTTAAAATATATTGCTGAAACTTCCGATACAGCGGGTATTATCGGTTATGATTTTCGGGTTGCTCCCGATGGCAAGTTTGAGTTTTTCGCCAAGAATAGCAAGACAAACGGCGTTAGTTTGGTTGAATCTGTTGAGTCAAGCAGGTATCGCAAGGATATTTCTAGGGTACGCAATAAAATCACAGTTTACGGACTTGCTGATAAGAGTGCACCTTTGGATAAGGATGCTTGGACTGAGAGTTTAAGTGTGGCTGACGGTGCCTGGTCATCTGCTGCGGGTTCAGTTTTTGTTGATAGTGGTAGCAAAGCACGTGGAAACAGCAGTATTAAATGTACTGTCCAGAACAATTATTTTGGTTCTGCCATGTTTATTTTGAATTCGGGCAGAGAAGTTAACTGTAACTTGTATCCGACGTTGTCGTTCTTTTTGGCTCAGAAAGGCTTCAGTGGAAGTGTTCAGCTCATATTATTTGATTCCGATGGAAAAGGCGCTTCCAAGTATATGTCTATAGGTGCTGACGAGAAGTGGCATCAATCATCATTAAGGGTTGGCAGTGATGCCGGTGACGAATTTGAGTCGGTGCAAGAGGGCTTTGATTGGACTCATGTAAAAATTGTTAGAATTGACTGCCACTTTAACAGCACAGGTTCGGGTACTTTTTGGGTTGATGGCTTATTCTTTGGAGGTCGTCGTTATAGTGCGGTACGTGAGGATTCAACCAGTCAATCGGATTATGGATTGCGGGAATATATTGAGGTTGATGAGGAGTTATTTAGCGATAACGAGTGCGATTTGAGGGCAAAGTCGCTTTTGGCTTACTTGAAAAGCCCTGCAGAGTACCTTACAGTTCAGAGCACGGTTATTGATTATGTGACTAACCCTGTTCTTGCAGGCGATAAAGTTTCGGTTGCTTTGCCAAATGAAGGTGTAAGCGGATTTTTCCGCGTTGAATCGGTAGAGTATAATGTTGATGCTAAAGCACAAACGCTTGAGTTAATTTTTGAGTTGGGTAAGGAGCCGCCGCAGGTTGCAGATTACCTTTATGGTCTGAGAACGTTTACGGTTAATGTTGAGAAGTTAGCTAGGACAAAGACAGGTCGGGTGGCTGGCGTGTCTGGAGGTAGCGGTGGCGGGGGCGGTGGTTATTTTGGCGGCGAATTTACTATTCCGACAGAGGCTGCGAGTTTTACTCGGCAGGGTTTGCTTGATTTAATTTGGGGGTTTGAAAATGGTGTTTGGCAGCCTCAATTCCAGACTATTCCTCTGGGAACAAGCTATATTCGCTTCTATGACAAATTATCCCTAAATTACGTTGACTTGGGCATAGTAACCATTAGCGAGTCAAACAATGACCCGATTTTGACGGTTAGTCAGGGGTTTGTGGTTAAGAAGGATATTTCCTGTGGCGGGTTTTTGGCTGCTAATCAGGGTATGCTTGGGTTGGGCAGCGGGATGTTTGCGCCTTATGACCAGCCGATGGTTTGGTTGATGCATAGTGAGTTAAGCCAGTTGCATAATGTTGAAAGGCGTGATTCTGCACCAAGTGATCCAGCTTACGGTCAGATGTATATAGACGATAATACGGACATTGTTTACCGTTATCTTGGTTCTTGGGTGAACCTTGGCAGTGAAGACGACTTTGGGCTTATGGATAGGCTGCATATTTACCGCAGCAATCATGCGACTCATGCAAATCTTGAATGTGAGCACTTATACGCTACCAGTTTGGGCACGCAGGACGAGCCGATCTATTATCTAGACGTGACATACTTGTTTATTCATGCTGGTGAAGCCTACGCTATTTTGAAGGCTGGAGCAGATGAAGAGGAAACCTATGTTTATCCTGAAAACTTTGTTGGGCTTGGAACTGAGGCGCACCCGTTTGAGTGGATAAACACTAAGCGGATTTTTATTCAAGCTGGAGAAACATACTCAATTCTTAGCGGCGGCGTCTCTGAGGATTCACCTTATAACAACTATATTTTCCCTGATAGTTCAACAGGTTTGGGTTCTGCTGAGCATCCCTTTGCATGGTTAAACACGCAGTTTCTCTACATTCAAAGTGGCGCTACTTACTCGATTTTAAGCGGTGGGCAAAGTGGTTCTGCACCTTATTACCCGTATGTTTTCCCTAATAGCCCGATGGGGCTTGGTTCGGATAATCATCCTTTTGCCTGGTTGGATGTTAATGCTTTGTATTTGTTTTCTGCTGGTGGGGCGGCTGCTACTGTGGGTTTTGACGGCTCATGGATTGTTGTCAATAAGGGTATTGTCCCTAATGCAACCAACACTTACGTGCTGGGTCATGGTGGGGCTTACTGGAATGCAGTTGTCGCTTACACGGTTTATTGTCATTCTGTTAGTCAAAGCCTTGATGCGCTCGATGACAGGCGCATAATTCAAAATTACAAGACTAAGAAGGCAACTCACCCGGCAACCAACGAGGAACTTGATATCATTGATTTGGATAGTATTCCCGAAATTAAGGCTGATTCTGAGGATTTAGCTGATTTTATTGATTTTGGGAAGGCTATGCGGTTGAGTCTTGGTGCCATTAAAATGATTGGTTCTGAGATGGATTCTTTTGATGCGCGGTTACGCAAAATTGAGGATAACATCAAAGGTCCTGGGCAGGTGAAAACTGATGGATGAACCAAAACCAAATTTGCCTCCTGAGATTGCGCAGCGGATTACTGTAATTAAGTCTCGGGTTAGCACGTTTTACCTTTCGGCTGCTGATTTGATTAGAGACTTTGATGAGGTTACCAAAATCTTGGTTGATGAAAACGTGAGGTTGCGCAAGGATAACGAAGATTTAAAGAAAGGTAAGAAGCAATAACCCCCTTTTTTGGGAATAAAAAATCAAAGTAAATAAAAATTGGAGAAGGAAAAAGATGAGTAAACAACAAATGATGAAAACTTTGGAGAACATCAAGCCAGGGGACCTTATCGCTGTTGATTGGTGTGATGCTTCAACTGGAAAGAGTAGTATGAACGGTGGAAACATTGATGTTCCTGTTCGGAGCTGGGGCGTTTTTTTGGGCTTGATGGGTGTACGTACCAAGCAGATTGTTATGGCTCAGAATAGTTTTAAGTATTCTGATTCACTCTTTGATATGGATTATACTGCTATTCCGCTTGGTTGGGCTATTGAAGTTAAAATTCTGGTTACGGCACACATTAACCCTGACGTAGCTCGTGATATGGCACACTGTTTTGCTATGACAGGCACTAATGGCATGGCCAGAACAACAGTTTCAGGTTCCCGGTCGCCTCGCATGTTTGTACATCGTATGCAGAGGTTGAGGTGTCATGGATAATCTTGTTAAGCGTGCTTTGACTCGTAGGCGTCAGTTGCGCGGACGCCCAGAGGTTGAGGAACCTGATGAACGGTTAGTTCTTGGTGTTGAATTTGCCATAGGTATGACTATTTGCTTGTCTGCATTGGAAGTTGCACACATGGCTTTTTTGGGCAGTTGGAATAGCGAGATTTTCGCTGCCATCACCTGCTTGACGGGCACGATTATTGGCTTGTTTGTTGGGAAGAAAGCATGACTAAAGGTAAGCCTTGGTCACCTGAACAGGAGAAGCAATTGAAGGACCTTGTTGATGCTAAGGCTTCGTTAGCGGTTATTGCTAAAAAGTTGGGTAAGCCTGAGGAGGCGGTGCGCCAAAAGATGCGGCGGTTAGGTTTAGAAGTAGTTGACCGCAAAAAAATTATTTGTTCAACTACTTCTCAAAAGTTGCCTGCTGAGTTGCCAAGCGTTGAAGAGATGCTTGGAAAGTTGGTGGCTGCCGTTAATGCTTTAGAGACGCCTGGTTTGGATAAATCTGAGGTTTTGCGGTTGCGAGGTATTATCGCGGGCGTTAATTCGTATCAGGGGCTTTTGGCTGATTATTTGGATTACCGGGGGCTTGAAGCTGAGCTAATGGAGTGGAGAACTAAATATGCCGAATTTTCTAAAAAGAGCACGAGCATTTCGCCCCAAAAAACTGCTTGAGGAGCGCCGTAAACTTCGTGAGCAGGCGCTTGCAATCGAGATGGAACGGCTTAGCAAAGTTGAATCCCTAAAGACGGATCCACTGGAGTTTTTCCGTCAAGTTTTAGGTGTGGAGCCTACAGATTATCAAAAGGAGCTTATTGCGCTTTTCCAGAAAAACCAGTTTGTTGCAGCTCGTTGGAGTCGACAATCTGGCAAAAGCTTTACAACGTCAGCTTTGTTGTTGAACTATGCTTTGGTTAATCCGAACGTGTACATCTGTGTTGTTGGTCCTTCGTGGCGCCAAACGAAGATAGTTATTAGGCGTATTGGGGATTTTGCTCGAAGGCTACCGCCTGGCTCAAAAATTGTTGTTCAGAAAACAAAGATTACCTGTCCTAACGGTAGCATTATTGAGGCCTTCCCAAATTCGCCTGAAACTATCAGAGGCCCTACGTTTCACTGCGTGTACATGGACGAAAGTAACTTCATCGCTAACGCTGACGAGATTTATGATGCAGTTCTGCCAACGTTAGGCACAACCAACGGCAAGTTTATTGCAACAAGTACACCATGGAACACTGATAGCTTATTCTGGAAAATGTGCAATCATAAGGACTTTGAAGATTTCGCTCGCCATCATGTAACTTGGGAACGTGCCAAAGAGCCTAACGGTCCACTTAAGCTCAATATTCTGGAGAAAATCCGCAAGCAGTACCGTGACGATCCAGCAAGGTGGCGACGTGAATATGATGCGGAGTGGGCTGAAGATGAAGACGTTTGGCTATCACAGAACCTTATCGCCCAATGCATCGGCACAGTCAAAAGCTGTGGTGATGACCTGCAGCCGTTTAACCCTGAAGCGGAGTATGAAGGCGAGTTTTACGCTGGGTTGGATCCTGCGCAAACTAGGGATTATCATGTTTTGAGTGTGACTGAGCTTGTGGATCAGAAGCTGTATCTTAGGCACTTGAAGATTTTTCCGCATCCAACTTATGATGCTTACGTGCTTGGCTACATTAAGACGTTACAGGACCGTTGGGGAGGCTTCCGAAAAATCCGAGTGGACATAACCAGGGACGGGCCAAGCTTCATAGCTGACATGGAAAATGCCGGTATCGAGAACGCGGAGGGCGTCGTGTTCAGTTCACCCAGAAAAAGCGAGATGGCTAGTTTGCTTAAGAAGCGTATGCAGGATAACCGTTTCTTCTATCCGCTGCTAACTTGGGAAAAACCCTACAAGGGCGATATCTGTAACGAGTTTAATGTGGAGCGGTTTGCTTTGCGTGCTGATGGCGGGTTGGCGTTTAGTCATCCACAGGGTACACATGATGACGTGTTTTGGGCGTCTGCATTGTCGGTTTTTGCCACAACTGAGATGACGACTAATCCGGAGTTGTTTGTTGTTCCGAGGTGATTGTTTTGGGTGGAAAATTGTTTGACATAATAAACAGCTACCGAGATACATCAGCTTTCCAATGGCTGAATTGCACGGTAGGCTTTAGACTGCAAAAGTCTTAAATCCTCAAAACACAGAAATAGCAAACTATGACTGATTCAATCGATAAAAATTGCGTTGCTTTGGGCGTTTTGTTTGGCGTTTTGATTAACGGAATTTTTTTATCAATCTTATCTTTTTTACATTTAGATTTTCAAGAAGGCGTATTAATCTCAACAGCAACTATGATCACCTTCATTTTAGCGATATTGGTGTTCAGAAATAAGCTTTTTACTCAAAAAGAAAAACCTGTTTCTAAACAACCTGAAATAAAAGAAGTCAAAGATAACTCTGAACTGATTGACAAAAACGCAGAGTTTCTAAAAATACAAATTTGTTCCAATAGAGCTCACACTATTCTCACAATTCAAACATCAATAACTTTTGTTGCGTTCGGCTTGGTATCCGTTTTTTACAGTATTTTTTTCCAAGGCTATTTTAGTTTTGAAATAACAAAAACGCTCTATGGACTATTTGGAATTTGCATAATTATTTTATTTGCTATAGGCTCAGTTGTTAAAATAATTAGAACTTATCTTCAAAACATGGCTAAAATTTCAGATTTGGTTGAAGATGTTAATAATGGTAAACCTCTATCGCCTTTAAAAGAGTTAATTAAATTTAAAAATGATTAACTTTTTTAACATAATGAATTTTCAACATAGTTGTGGCCTGTTAGTGTTTTTCCTTTTTATACTTTGCAAAATTCGTAAGCGGTGACGATTTGTGTTGGGTTCCAGGGTTGCTTGGTTATTTTTTCCCATTCTTCTTTGAATTCTTGGAGGTTTTGGAATCCTTCAGCTTTTGCTTGTTCTTCTGTTATGTCGCCGAGTTTTTGTTCGTATCGTTTGTTGATTTTTATATGGTCTTTGGCTTTTTCGCTGTAGTTTTCTTGGATTGGTTGTATGCTTCCTTCGCGGTATCTTATTTTGCTGATGCGGCGGGTTTGTGTTTTTGTGCCTGCTCTGATTTTAGCTGCGAGATGGCTTCTGAATAGCATGGATTTGGATTGGATTAAGTTGCTTATAACATTTTAGAGTATGTTGTTTGTTGCCTATGGAAAAAGGCGAGCTCTGTTTGGATAACGTAATTAGAGAATACTTGTTTAAGCAAGGTGTCAATTTCCTTTTTTCAAAGCATAGTTCACCAAATGGGGAATAGGACCTGACTGTGAAGTAATATAAAATCACTACTCATAAAAAAGTGGGTTATGTGCATTTTTGGCAGTAATAATGCTTGCTAATTAGTCCTTTTGATATAATGCAGTCTTTGCATATTGTTGCTCCGCATTTTTCGCATTTTTTTGTGTGCTCTTGACAAATCAGATTTTGGCATGCCGCACATATATTGGTTGGGAAATCTTCGCATGTTCCACCTAGAAATTTTGTTTTTGAGCATTTAAGTTCGTCAAGTACTAATTCGCCAGAATAGCCAAGGTAATCTCTTTTGAATGTTTTTTCAGAGTTTGGGTGCCTGTAGGTCAGGTGAAATAGTGGGACAGCAAAAACACCTGTGGATTCGAATTCTAAAATGTCTTTTTTCTTAAAGGTGAATGTGGCTTCTCTTATGCCGGAGTCATATCCTTGGGCTGATTGGATAGTGTATTTCTTTTTTATAGCTAGATTGTTGGTTAGCCAATTAAAGACATCTTGTTGAATTTTATCGCCTGAAACCATCTGAGGGGGCGTTAGGTTTTTAATGAATTTAATCGATGGCTCATCTTCGAGAGCGTTATCATTTATGATTCTAATACATTCCCGTGGGAGATTGTCCTTGAAATCGTTCGGTGAAGGATAATAACCATTGTCTGAATAAAAAGCATGATTGATGATGCCGTTAAGAGGATTGGTGAAAATATAGCCACGGATATCTGCTTTAACGATAGTGTTTCCTCTCTTTATCTGCTTGAATGTGTGAAATTTAAAGACTTGAAATAGGTTAAAAGCAAGCATTACATTCGTTAAACTAAAATTTTCAAGTTTTTTTGCGTCGTCTGTGTTAAAAGTTGCTTTTCCATATTTTATCCGCTGATCTATTGCTATCTTGGTGTTGGTTTCTTTTTTTGGGGTTGTTATAACTTGGAAGTATCTTCCACAGTTGTCGCAGCAGTATTCGCTGCCTGTTTTTTTGATTGATGGGGAGCCACAGTTTGGACAGCAAATTTCAATAACGCTCATGCGCTAAGTCCTCTATCATTAATAGGGTGTTCAATTGAAAAGGCTTTTGAATTAAACGTGAGCTGTCTCCGTTGTTGTACAAGTTGAATCACAAGTTTCTTATACAGTTAGTTGTCAGATAAAATAATCAAAGCCAAGTGATATGAAAGATGGTTATTAAAGATAAATTTGAAACTGGCATATTTTGGGAGTTATACAAGGATTTAGAGCGGCAATTCGAGGATTACGTAGAATATGTTCCTTACCTAAAAGACTCTCCAGGTGGCAATAACCCTAAAGGAAATGAGCGTGTCTACTCATTTAAGTTATTAAGTTTAATTTTGTCAATAGGTGGTTATGTAGATTCAGTTTTTAAAGAAATGGCACGTTACAAAGACTTCATAGACCCTGCATGTAAAGAAGAATGTAGAAAAATCTTGACTGAATCAAAAAAACATAAGCAGATAGGAGTGCGTACATTCATTAATACCTTCGAAAAAGAATACGCGCTTTCTCAACACTCAGTCATTTTTAAGTGCTTACCAAGTCGGGAGGAGCTATATCCATTTGCGCATCAAAAAAATGGTCATAATATTCCTGAGTGGTGGACATTTTACAATGGGTTGAAGCATGATTTGAGTTTAAACCTAAAGAAGGCAAATTTAAGAAATGCTCGCGATGCTCTAGCAGGTGCATTTATTCTTAATGTTACTCATATCCCTTCAGTTTTTAGGCTGAACGATTCTGGAGTATTAAAATGTAAATATGATTATTCTATAAAAACGGCGGATCTAAAGAGACAAATCTGGGGGAGCAAACCAGCCGCAACTATTGAGACCACATTTTTCATTTATGATTACGAGAATAATCCTAGTTATAAATTTAAAATTAATGATAATTTTAAAAAATATTTAAAGTGATTAATTTGGCTTTAGAGGAAGATGACTCATTGTTTTGTTCCTTTAGAGTTATGGGATTTCTTCTTTTGAGTTGATTTCGATTTCTATTTTGATTGGTGTGATGTCAAATTTTCCTTGCAAGGTCACTTCATATCCTGAGCCTAATTCTGCTATTGCTTTTTGGATGTGGTCGTAGAATATTTTTGCTATCTTTTGTCTTTCCGGTGAAGGCGGTTTTGACGTTATCATGCTTAAAGGTTTTGTTTGAAGTTGGCTTAAAGTTTGTTGTATAAAACTTTTAAGTGTTGATCGTGCAAATATCTTATCAGTAACTATGAAGAAACCGATAACCTTAGCAGTAATCACGGTATTATTGGCTTCATTATTAATTATTCCTGTTCATGCAGAAGGGGCTTTGGTGATTACTTCAGCAGGGCTTATAGCATACAAATTGAAAATTGTAAGGGTGAACTCATGAAAGAAATTGATTTTGAGACAGCTAAAGCAATACATGAAATAGGGAAAAAAACCGATAGAGCGGCACTGAAAATAATCAAAAAACTTGGGCTAAAGGATAAGCAGGCCATTAGTGAAGATGAGTTACTAGTTGTGGTTAAGGTCTTTTACCCTGAGGATTATGCTTATAAAATGAATATTTTGTTAGAGAGTAAATATTTCAAAACCGTCTATTTTCTTGATTTGAAGGCCAAACGGGATGATTCTGAATTAATTTATTAAAAATTCCCAAGTTGAGACTACCTGCCGGCGGGATTTTCCGTTAGGCTTTCAGGGGGTTTTATGTAATTGTGATAAATTTGGCATCCTTGCAGGACTGCTTATTCTACTTTGCTGAACTCGTAAGCAGTGACTAGCTGTCGGGGGTTAAGGCTAAAAATGGAATATCTTAACCCTTTTTAGTCGTGTTAAACTTGTTGCTCTTGAAGTCCGGTGTATTTTTGTAATATTTTGTCTACAATCGTGCATAATTTTTGGCAAGTTAAGGTCTGGGCTCTAAAATCTTTGATTATCTCGCATACTGCATAGGGGTTTTCCATAACATAATTTGGTTTCCCTAATTGTCTTTCTTGACAGTATTTAGCTATCCCTCTGTTAAAGTTGGGTTCGTTAATATCATCTCTAAATTGTTTTTCTAAATTTGTTTGTATACAGGAAAAATCATCGGTAATCTTTGACGGATAATCTTCTGGTTGACAGCCAAAACTTCTGAGGATGTTGTGATTAGCGTTGATGCCTTCGGTTTTGTTTAAGTCAGAGTCCCAAACAGCGTACAGAGGTATTTTCAAGCTTTTGAATATTGATATGGCCTCTGTCATGCTGTCTTTCCCTGAGCATGGAATAACACAAATTCCTTTACTTTCCAAATTAATATTTCTTGTTAAGGCTTCACCAACTATAAGTGCCCTGTCCTTGATTCCTTCAACTAGAACAACTAAAACTGCAAAAAAGCCTTCATTAACCCAGGGACTCATCAAAGAAATCAGCCTTTGCATTAATGCCGCTTGGGTAATTGAACCAGTACGTTCGTTCTTTGCAGTTTCAACTGCGCGTGCAATTTCTGATAAATCAGCAAAAGATATCTGAGTTTCAGCTGGTTTATTGCCTTCTCCTTTTTTTCTTTTGAAAATTCTCAGTTGATTAACTCTCTGAAAATCAATTAAAAGGGGTGAATGGGTCGAATACGTTATTTGTATATTGGCTATTGCGCCTTCAATTCCTTTTTGAGATAATTGTAATAATGTTTGGGCGAAATGTCTTGTTCTGTCGGGATGTTGGTAAAGTTCAGGTTCTTCAATACCTATTATTAGACTCGGTGAAGTAGTTGAATCTGCTTCAGCGGACTCTGATTTTGAAGCAATTTTAGCTTGTATAATTGCTAATTCTTGGAACATGGATAGAACAAAAGCACGTTGTAATCCGTTCCCGCAGCGGTCGACAGTATTTTGATACCCGCCCTCCTTTAAAGTGATAAATGCTCTTGGAAGATTAATGTGAACACCTGTTTCGTCATCGATCCATTGGATTCTAACCTCTGAATCTACGACAAAATTGTTTAAATTTTTAGTTAAACTTCCCTCTAAACCTTTTAGCTCTTTATTGTTTTCGGGGTTAATTAGTTCTTTAAATCTTTTCTGTGTTTCACTTTGAAGTTTAATTATTTCAGTATGAGTAGCAAGAGTACTTTTGACTACTAAGCCCATTAATTCCTCAAAAACAGTTCCCTTTTGTTCAGATGCCTCATCGCTCACTTCTTGAACTGCAGGTATGAAAATAAACTTTGTATATTTTTCCAACCGGTGTTTTCCTACGTTTTGAAAACCAAAGAATTGGTCGTCTGCTCTAACAGGCTTACATTTTACTTTGTTTGCTGATTCCCATTCTTGTAAAACTGCTATTGCGCTGCCTTCGTTGGAATATTCTGGAAAAGTCGTGTACTCTTCTTTTTCTCTGATTTTTTTATACTCTTTTCGCATTTCTTGCCCTGAAGATTTTCTGAAAGCTTCAAAGTCAGGATTCTCATAACTTGTTCCATAGTACTTTTGAATTGGTTTGAATTCAGAATAAGCGATTGTCTTTTCTACAACCAATTGGTCACCATTAACGTAATGTTCAAATAGCTTCTTTTCTTGAGTTGAAAGATTGCTAAATTCGACAATTATTGAAATGGGTTCATTAGTGTTATTGCAATAGTAATCTTCTTTTCTTATTGAAATGCTTGTTTTATAAAACAAGCCTAAAATATTTAGCAAACAAGACTTACCCACACCATTTCTGCCAACTAAAACTGTTAAATCATCAAAAGGAATGGTGACATCTTTTAAGCACCTGTAATTTTTAACAGAAATGTTCTTTATTTTCATACAATAACACATTCTTCAAATGAGTTGGTGCTTATTTATTGCAGTAAAGTTTTAAGCTTTTCCATTAAATATGTGTTGTAAGTTTAACATGATTCTCTTTTTGATATTGCTGCGAGTGTTTAAGTGAAAAAACCTAAATACCAAATTAGCCGTAAAAGGTTTGATGAATCCCAAAATCAAAAATGTCCTATCTGGGTTAATGGATTTAGTTCAGTCATAGTAGTAAAGCCAAAAAAGGGGAAATTCGATAGAGGAATTTAGTTATGACAATATCAGAAAAGGAATTGTACGGAAATGTTATTAATACTATGAAGGGAGTTTTTGACCTGAATTATCTGGAAAATCCTAAAACTATGATTGACGGTCGCCAAAACATACCTCCTGAATGGGTTACAAACCCAAACTTAGAAGATACTCATGATACTCATGCTAAATTATCAGAGGAAATAAAGTCTCATTTTGACATAATAATGTTCGGAAAACTGTATGGCTCAGACATTCGACCAGATATTATGGGATATGTAATTAAAAAAGAGGGAACTAAACCCGAACTTATTATCGTTGAGGTAAAAAAAGATGATATTGCACTACTGGATGTCATGCAAGCAAGACTATATGAATTATTTTTCAAATCAAAGTTTACATTTTTATTATCGCCAATGGGGATAACAAGAGAAAAAATGGAAGCTATAATGTTGCATGATAATCTCCTTAGAGGTAATGTAATAATTGGAAGCTGTGGTGATGAAGGAAAAAACTTTACTATTGACCCAAAGCTGAAAGACAAATTGCCAAAAGAGTTAAAGAAATTTCAGAAGTTTTGTAGATTAGCACCCGATATGCAACAGTGGAAAAAATTGTGGTCGTCACCCTAAAATGCACCAGAACCCAAAAAGATCTATTTAAGAGAGTTATAGTTTTGGCAGTTTTTATTGGCTCCAAAATAGGTATACTTTTGTTTGTAGGAGAATGGTGGCTATTTTTATGAGTTTGGCTAACTTTTCTATGTTTGCTTTTTCAAGTTCTTCTGGATAGTTGTTTGTTGGTTCTCCTTTTTTGTGGCGTATGGCGCCAAGTGCTTCTCTGAACATTGGATGGCCGTTGTGCACGAAAACTGCTCTTAGCTCGGTTAATTGGCTGGTGCTTAAGCTTTGAAGTTTTCCGATTACATAACGTTGGCTGCCTAGAAAACGCAGGTCCAGCCCTAATTTTTCCAGTTCTGCTGTTACGTTGGTGGCTGCTTTGGGTGGTTCTTTAACGAGAATTTTTTTCATGCCTGCGTGTTCTGCGAATGGGTTGTATTTGGGCATGACTGCTATCATTTCAACGTGGGGCGTGCCTGCCAGCGGTAGAGAATCTCTGATTAGTTTTTCGCCTAGTCCAATGGTTCTGTATTTTGGGTGCACTACGATTCTGCTGATTATGCTTAGTTTTTGGTTGAGTTCTTTTAGGTCCATTTTTGGCAGCACCAAGCTTCTGCCTGCGCATTGGGGGAATGGGTAGCAGTAGACTATGACGGCGCAGAGTTCGTCTTTGCGGCGTATGCAAAAGATGGCGCGTCTGGCGCTGGTGTTGTGGCTGCGGTAGTGGAAGTTGCTTAGTTTTTGCCAGTCTTCCAGGGCGCCGCGTTCAACTTTCATTTCTTTAATTAGGCTGCATTCTGCTGCAGGTGTGTTGGGGTAATATTTTATGTCGATTTCTTCGCCGAAGCGTTTGCGCACAAGCACTGAGGGTGATAGATCCGCGGTTAGGTCGTCGTGTGTGGTTGCTACAATGACGGCTTTTCCTTGTTGCCTTGCGAGTTTTTGCAGGTTGTAGGCTACTATTTTGGCTGTGTCTCGGTCAAGGGTTGCTGCGAACTCATCTGCAATCAGCCATTGTTTTTTGCTCTCCAAAAACTTGGCCAGCCGATAACGGAAGCGTTGGCCATCGCTCAGTTGACTATATTTGCGCAAAAATAAGAAGGCGTCGTTTAAGCCAACTTTGCTTAACAGTTCTATTGCTTGCTCGATAGTGTCGCCGACTGTTTCAATTATTGGTTTTTCGGGGTCAATTTTTACTTCTGACATTTCTAGGGCTTCGGTTCCCAGGTCTGCCCTGATGCCGCGGAGTAGAACGCTTTTTCCGCTGCCGCTATCTCCGGTGATGTACACGATATCTTGAGGTTTTATGTGGAGTTCAGCGTTTAGAACTGGGAATTTTTGGGCGTCGTCAATGCCTAAGCCGAATGCTTCTGCAATTTCTATGGTGCGCTCGGTTACTTGGGCACGGGTTTCATATTCTACACAAAATTTGAAGCGATTATTTTTCTTATCGTAAGTTCTTCTGAACTTGTATATTTTGATTGATTCTGGTCTATTGCGCATTTATTGTCATAGCTATTCGACCTTTTCAACGCTAAGAGTTTTTTGATTTTGGCTTTGCTTGTTTTCTAGTAGTAGTTGGTCCCCTTTGCGCCAGCCTAGTATTTTGAGTTGTTCTTTTGGTATGGTTAACATTAGGCTGTTTCCTTGTTTTCGGAGTTTTACTATTGTTTTGATGCTTGTTCACGCCTAGCGGTTGATAGTTTGTAATTCCTTGGAAGTCCATATAAGGTTAGGTGAATACAAGTAATTACAAGTAATTACTTGTAAGGCTGAGCGTATTTTTGTCGAACATGTCCATTAAAAACTTTGAATAGCCAAAATTATTTATTTTAATAAAGGTAGCTCTCACGCAAGAGAGTGAGCGGTAAATTGCTAGAAAAGTCTGATGTGCGCGGTTGGGATGATTGTCTTGATTTAGTTTTAAGTATCTTAAGTGAAGCAAAAACCCTTGAAGAAGTGCGGAGTGGAGTTGAATGTTTACAAATTTTGGTCAAGGGTGAGAAGTTGGAACTTCTTAAGAGCGAGCTTGGTGTTATTGGAGCGCTTTTTTAGCTTCGCGCTCACTCTTTGCTTCCAGAACTTGTTTGACTTCCATTAGTTTTTTGGCTATTGTTTTCCCATCACCGGTTAGCTGTATGTATCGGGTGTATGGGGGGCGTCTTTCTTCGTCAATTAATTCTAATTCTGATAGTATGTTTAGTGCATGGTAGAATGTGCTTTTTGCGACGTTTATTTTTATGTCGGCTATTTTGCTTTTGCCCTTTTCGTAGAGGAATAATAGAAGTTGGATTGTTCCTTTGTTTTCTAATTCTTTGATTGACGTTTTGTTGTTTCCCTCCTTTGGGTTACTTGTTTACATTTCAGATTCCAGATTATGGGAAAGTTTTATAAATAATTTATGATATTACAATCCAGAATCTGGAATATGGAATGTGGGGTTCGGATGAAAGAAGAAATAATTGGAGCAGTCAACCCAATTCTGCAAGGAAGTCAGCAATACAACAGTTTGTATGTGCTAATACCTAGTAAGTTGAGAGAGAAAAAAGGAATTACCGAGCAGACTTCATTCGCCGTTATTGAAGCTGAAAACGGTGATATAATCTATCGCAAACAGGGGGATTAACGCTGAACAATAAAGACTGCGTTGATGTGATTGTTCGCAATGTTCCAAAACGGCTTCTTGATGATTTTGACCGCAAAGTTGTTGAAAAATCATATCCAGGTGGTCGCGCGGAAGCTATCCGTGATTATATGAGAAAAGCAATCCAAGAGCACAAACCGCTCTAACAGCAGGTTTTTGATATGCGTAAGAAAAATTTTGCTGCAGGCGCTTGGTGTCCAATTTGTCATTCTAAACTTGACGCTGCGTGTAGGTGTCAGGTGCATGGTGTTATGCGGGCTGCTTTGCCCTTTGATCCAACCGTCGACGGCTCGGCTTCGCTAGTGACTGCTGATTTGCGGTCTGGCGCGTTGGTTACTCAGGGTGTTGCTGAGGCTTCTTTTGCGGAGGCTATCTGATGGGTCGCAGTGAGATTGACGAGCCAGGAGCGGAACGGAGTTTTAGGGCGTTGCAGGCAGCCCAGGTTTCGGAACGTTTTGAGATTCCGCAGGTTTTCAAAAAAAAGGAGGCTTGATTAGTTGGCTCAGTGGGGTTCGCCTAAAATTATGTTTGGCCATCCAGGGAAGCATCGTTGGATGCGCAAAGTTGTTGTGCCTACTTCTGGAAAAGGTAAACAGGTGCGTGCTCGTCGGGTAACTTTGGCGGATAAGCCAGAGTCAGATGATTATTGTTATTGGTGCCGGTTGTCTCGGCTTGAAGTTGAGGGGGTTGCTGCATTTGTCTAATGGTTTGCCTCAGACTAAGCTTTACTCTGTTTCTATGGGTGCAGGTGCTAAATGTGACTGCGGCAAAGAGGCTGAGACGCAGTTTGTTTTGACTACTGGAAAGGGTGAAGCTAAGCGGTTGGCTGCCGAGGCTAAGCGTGCGCGGGCAGTTGGCAGCAAAACTTTGGAGGTTTGTTGTGGTCAATGTGTTGCTAAAAAGATTGCGGATGCGCAGTTTTTTGTTACTGAGGAGTTGCGGTATCATCCGATTAAGTGGGAGCGGATTCCTGACGATTTGGAATGTCGTGACTGCAAAAAGAAGCTGCCGTTTGGTTCTTGGGCACACTACCACGCTGATACTAACTCGGCTATTTGCGATGAATGTGGCGTTAACCGTGGTTGGACTGACAAAAATGTTGCTTCGACTAATGTGAAGGCTTTGGAACTTAAGAAATTGTTGGCGGCGTTGCGTAAGCGGGTTAAAGTGGAGTCTGAGGGTTTGAGTTTGGTTCAGCAGCAGGTGGTTTTGCATGAGATTGGTGCAAAATATGGCGAGCTTGAGAAGCAGATTATGGTTGCTATGAGTCGGCTTGAACGTTATCTTACTGCTGATTTGGGTACACCTGAAGACAAAACTACGATGCGGGAGCTGGAGGCGGCGGTTTATCGTTTGCAGGATTTGGCGTGTTCGATTCAGCGGGAGATTTCTACGCGGCTTTTTTGGTTGGATAAGCGGAAACGTGAGAACGACACTACTCAGCAGATTTTGGAAGAAGATGAGGCGGATGAGCAGCGGAGAGCTGAGGGTGCTATGTCGGAGGTGCCTCATTAATGGCTGGTTTTTCGGTAAGTTTTAGCGATGGACCTTCTTCTTTTGGTGCACAACCTGACGGCAACATAGTTTTTGGTTCGGAGTTGAGAGTTTCTTGTCCTTTTAGTGATACTTGCAAGAGTCCGAGCCGTAAGGATCCGACTAAGCGTAAGGCTTGGCTTTGTGGCAGTGACTTTTGTCATAATGACCGTAAAAGCGGGTGCATTGAGTATCAGCGGTTGCATAATGGTTTGAAGAGAGGCGAATCAGCCAAAGACAGGAGGCTCTAAATGGTTTCTGTTTTGTTGGATTTTCCGCACCGTAAGAAGCAACCGCCAATGGTACAGTGTCGTAAATGTGGGCATGTTTGGCAGGTTAAAAAGAAGTCGTGGGTTAAGCGTTTGGGCGCATTGCCGCGGCGTTGTCCTCGAAAAAACTGTGAATGCAAACGTTTGGAGGTTATTTCTTAGTGGAGGTTGTTGGAGTGGGTAAGGCTGATTTGTGTTTTGCTTCTGAGCGCATGTTTGGCAGCAACGGTCAGGAAGCGAGAACCTCTGTAAAGGTCAGCACCCAAAACTCCAGCAACGACTATCCTGTTTATGTTTGTTACAGGGACCATGTGGTTTTCAAAAATCTTACAGTGCCCCCTAAAAATGCTGTTTTACGTGAAGCCGTTGGTTGGGTTAAAGAGGAAACTGATGAGGTTTTGCTTTTGGTGACTGACCGAGCGGTTTCTGTTGATGAGAAGCGGGTTAATGGCTTGGTTATCTTGAAATCTTGCATCCTTGAGCGGGTATGTTTGGGTTTGAAGCAGGCTTTAAATGCACATGCAACTAATAGTGAAAGTGAGTATGCGCTCAAGCCAAAGGAGCGAAAAACTCAATGAATAAAACAATGAAAAATCTAGCCATCACTCCGACTTCTATTGTTAAAACCGCTGAGTTCACGATTCCAGAGCCACATTCGGCAGCTGAGCAACATCTTTACCGCTGGATTATTGATTCGCTGACTGCAAAGGTTCCTAAGGTTTTGCCGATGGTTTTTGCTAATAAGTCAACGCTTGAACTTGCAAGAAACCTGCTACGTTACAGGACAGGCAGCCCAGGAACGCTTACTGTTTACATGTATGATGTGTACCGTTTCTGCAACTGGCTAAACATTGAACCTGACCAGATGATAAATAGCTGCAAAGACCAAGACGGCGACCCTAATCTTAAAGCAGTATCAAAATACAACAGGCTACTAGACGATTACATTGGAGAACTGCAGGCGCAGGGATTAACTCCTGGTACCGTGCACAGTTTCACTAAAGGCATAAAAGCGCTTTTCAGAGCTAACGGTCTTAGGCTTCAGTTGCCCTATAGCATACCTAATAGGGTAACGTATAAACCGCGGGCACCGACACCTGAAGAACTGCAGAAAATCTTGGCTATAGCTGATTTACGGAACCGCGTGATTGTTTCATGTATGGCTTTAGGCGGGTTCCGTGAGGGAACGCTTACAAAGCTGACTGTTGGTCACGTGAGAAGGGATTTGGAAGCTGGAATAGTTCCGCTACACGTTCACGTAGAAGCTAACATAACCAAAGGCAAATACCATGATTACGATACTTTCTTGGGCGCTGAAGCAGCTAATTACATACGGCTTTATTTGCAGATGCGACGTCAGGGCACTGATAAGATTCCTCCTGAAATCATTGCTGACAATTCACCGTTGATATCTGCGCGGCACAGTCGCAGGCCTGCTTTTGTTACGCCTTATGCAATATACTTGGCAGTGCATGAATTGTACAAGAAAGCTGGTTTGATTCAAAGTAAGGCTTTAGGTAGACGCCATAGCATTTGTCCGCATAGTATCCGTAAATTCTTCAAAACACAGCTGGCATCTTTGCAGGTTGACCGAGACTACATCGAGTATATGATGGGTCACACAATCAGCACCTACCATGACATCGAGATGAAGGGTATTGAGTATTTGCGGGGCATTTATGCAGCGTCAGGTTTGTGTGTTCAACAGAAAACTAAAGTTGGCAAAATCGATGCACTCAAAGAAATCATTAGAGCTTGGGGTTTGAATCCTGAGGAAATATTGACGCGGGAAGCGCAGGCTAACGCGACTGTTCTAGGGCAGGGCCATATAGAAGATAACCAGCTTAAGCAGTTGAGTTTAGCTTTGAAGCAGCAGATGATTAAAGAAATTCGAGAGGATAAGTCGCAGTGATGGAGTTAATAAACCAAAATAAGTATGAGTTAAAGTCCAGCCTTGTTTTACTTTATGGTTTAAAAATGGGTTGCAAGGCACAATTTAAGGTTTAAACTTCAATAATTGTGATTTCAAAATTAATTCAAGACACCAAACCATCAAGCACCATTTTTTGTAGCCGTTGTCTTGAATTTTTGAAAAAATTTTGGGTTTGTTACTGATGAACTTATCAGAAAACCACAATCAATATTAAATAGCCTCGATAAATAATGTAAGAAGTAGTAGATAGATAATCATAATCTATTAATCTATAATTAAGCGAGAATGTCTCGCTTTAAAAAAAAACCTAACCTAACTCAATAAATAACTCAAAGGAAGTGCACACTTACGGGAACATCCCAAACATTCACTATAAAGTATGTTATCCACGCGAGATTCGAAATTGAAGGTGTAGTAGAAAAGCCCGACGTTATCGGCGCAGTTTTTGGGCAAACAGAGGGACTTTTTGGACCAGAACTTGACCTCCGCGAACTCCAAAAAACAGGCCGCATCGGACGAATCGAAATAGACCTACATTCTAAAAACGACCGAACACACGGCGCCATAACTATACCAACAAGCCTAGACCGCGTATCCACCGCCCTAATAGCAGCAAGCGTTGAGAGCATAAACCGTGTTGGTCCATGCTCAGCAAAAGTTCACTTAGACAAAATTGAAGATATACGCGAAGCAAGACGAAAACTCATCATTGACCGCGCCAAAGAAATTCTTCACCGATGGAACATTGAATCAATGCCCAGCGTAGAAGAAGTTTACAAAGAAATCAGCGACACCATGAAAGTAGGCAAAGTCGAAAAATTCGGGCCAGAAGACCTACCCGCAGGACCAGCACTAGAAAGCTCCAAAGAAATCATTGTTGTTGAAGGACGAGCAGACATCATTAACTTAATGCGTTGCGGGCTATTCAATACAGTTGCATTGGAAGGCGCCAAGGTTCCAGAATCCATAAAAAAATTAACCAAAGACAGAGAAGCAACCGCACTACTAGACGGCGACCGCGGCGGAGACCTAATCCAAAAAGAACTCCTGCAAGTCACCAACATAAAATACGTGGGACGCGCTCCACGAGGCAAAGAAATCGAGGAATGCAACTGCAAAGAAATCGCTGAGGCCTTAGATAACCGTGTTCCAGTATCAGAACTTCACAAGCCAGCACCTAAAAAACCTGAACCAGTAGCAGCACCCAAACCAGAAGTCCCAGAACCAATCATTGCATCAGTCAAAGCCTTACAGGGAACCCTTGAAGCAGTACTGTTAAACGATAAACTTGAACAAATCGAACACATGCCCGTTAGCCAGCTCGCAGAAAAACTGCAACAGGTACCCGGCGTGGACACAGTTGTTTTCGATGGCATCATCACACAACGCATTGTTGACATCGCTGCTGACAAGAACATCAAACGAGTCATTGCTTCACGTGTATCTGAAGCGGTAAAGCCAGTGCTTAATGTTGATTTAATCACTTTTGCACGTATAATGGCTTAGGCGCCCATAAAATCCATTAAACTTTTCTTTTCTAACTTTTCTGTTTCTTGATCCTTAAGCAGTTGTTCTTCTGTTACACCAAAAAATGCTAAAATCCTTGCGGCTGCAGGAACCACCTGATGCTCCACATAATAGTCTCCATCTACATCATCAAGTTTAGCATAAACATAAGGCATAACGCGACTGTAGAGCCTGCCTTTGCCCTGTAAAATCACGTAACCCACTTTGTCGCCACTGGTTAAACGCCAGCCATGTTCAATAAGTTGTTTGGCTGCTTCCACGTGTGGGGCTTTTATGTTGTATTTTTGGGGTGGCTTTGTGAGGGTTTTCCATATTATCAAATTCTGCAAGGGAATCTGCCTTTGCCGCAGTTGCCTAATAACTACATGCACATAGTTGACTGCGCTTTTGGGGGATTGGTCTTTTAGGATGATTTCAAGGACTTTTTCCTGCACCAGCTTGGCTACTTCTGCCCAGTCACCGCGAATAACCTCCAAACCCACAATGTCCAAGCTGCCGTCCCCGCGCAAGCCAGCATAGCGTTTCTTGGCTTCAGTAAAGAAAACCCGTTTGTATTTTTCGCCGACTTCCACTTCTAAACCATATTTTTGCCTGATTTGTTCAGTAAGCGCTTCTATAACTTGGGGCTTGTAAGATAAGAAAAGGCTGTCAGTATCTCCATAAATGCGCTCCAACCCTTTCTCTTCTGCCATCTGCGCCGCGCTTTGAATAATGAAGCGCCCCCATGCACTTGCAGCTTCAGCCACAGGTTTAATGTACCATCGGGCACCTGTCCAGCCAGCATAACCGTAAACGGCGTTGGTGACGATTTTGACGGCTTTTTGGCGTGCATCCAAAATATTGTACTCCACAGTTTGGGGTTGCAGTGTTTTCATTTCTTTACGAATTTGTCCACGTACGCTAATGAGGTAGGTGAGGGCTTCTTTGTAGAATCCTGCTGGTTCTTTGCGGAAGCGATGTTTGACTTCGGGGGCTTCGTAAACGCTACTTTCAGGTACCTGTTGCTCTGGGGGGATGTATGTGTCTGGGGATAGGTTGTAGGTTATCATTATGTTGGGGTACATGGATTTGAAGTCTAAAACCGCAATGTCCTGATGCAATCCTGGTTTAGGGTCAAAAACTAAGCCGCCCGTGTAAGGCAGATAAATTTGCTCCATTTTCCTTGGAATCAACTCTCCCAAAATGCGTGTTTGCTTAATCAAAAACCACTCCACACGGAACCCCACCGCGGCGGACATTACTTGATCCAGCGGTAAACTCACTAAGCTTGAAAGTTGCATGGCAAAATCCAGCAGCAAATTCGCTATTCCCAAAACTCTGCGTGAATTGTCAAGGTTGAATCGTTTTAGGTTTTCACGTTTCTTTGGGTCATCCCAGTAGGCAGCAAATTCAACATCATTAATGGATGCTTCTTGACTTTTTACGCCTAAGTGATCTGCCAGATTCTGCAGAGTTTTGACTTTAACTTCAGGAAAAATGTCACCGAAATCTTCCAAATCAACATTTACAATGCCCGATAACGAAACATGTCCATACATGCTGGTGTAGGGTTCGCCACCTGCCCTGCCCAGTTCCAATTTTAAGCCCTGCTTTTTACATCGGCTCTTGAGGTAATTCCAGTCCTTGCTGTTGGCTCCGTAGCTGACAATCACATCGGGGTCGTAAATCTGCACGTAACTGCTGAATTCCTCCAGCACTGACGCGTCGTTTTTGTCTTCGCCAACAATAAACTGGTTTTCTTTGCCTTCGCTGTTGACAGTGGAAATCATGAACACGGGATTTCTGCTTGCTTTAGGCGAACCCTCGCAACTGTAGCACATCATCGAAAACGCCAAAACCCGCAGTGCTGGTGCATCAAGACGATTCAACTGTTTTGGTGGTGACTGGGCTGCGTAAACGGTGTCCACTCTTGCGGTTTGCACGTTTGGTTCTTCTTGAACTTCTGCTTCATGCCATGTGCAGGGAACCACGCTGTTGTCAAGGAGGTAACGCATGCCTGTTCGGATGTCATCTTCGAAGCACTCTTTTATCCCTTCGAAGTCTCGAAGTTGCTTGGAAACGCCATCAATAGATCTTGGGCTTTTACAGTAAACTTTTATTGCCATCACAGGTTGCCCAAAAAACCTCCGCGAAACAACTTCAGTTTTCACAACTGACTCTGCAAAGCCACTGCTGATTTGCCCCGCCAACTTCGATGCATCAAAACTTTCAGTCACCACGCAGTAAAAATAGGCAACAAAATCACGGTCAATTATGAGTACACGTTTGCCTTCTGGTGTTATGCCCCAAAGCCATACTTCTGCGGTGTCCTCTGTAATTTTTGAGTTGATATCCAGTAGCCAAAACGTTTGTTTCACAGAAGGCACCTGCATAGAAATAGAATTTGCAGGTTTTAAACTTTAATGATAACCATCAAAAACCTGGGTTTGCAACAAATAAGTATAAACCAGCCCAAAACGCAGTTGTTAGGTAATGCAGAATGTTAAAAGTAGAAAATCGCTTCTAACGATTGCGTTTGTTGCTGTTTTGATTCTGGCTGTTTCTATGGCGCTGGTGATTCAAATTCTGCCATCATTAGAACCAAAAAAGCTGTACCCCGCAGAAGTCCGAGAGTACCAAGGTGAAAACCTCTCGTCAATCAGCGACTTCCGAGAAAACTCCATATTAGGACCACAACAAGTCGACATTACCACGTATCAGTTAACCATAACCGGTTTAGTCAACAAAACAGTCACCTACACCTACGACCAAATCCTAAACCAATTTGACAAATACCAAAAAGTCGTCACTCTCCACTGCGTCGAAGGCTGGTCAGTAACAATTTTCTGGGAAGGCTTCCTCGTAAGCGACTTGTTAAAAGAAGCAGGCATAAAACCCGAAGCGGTAGGCGTGGTTTTCCGAGCCTACGACGGGTACGCAACTGAGTTACCTTTGGAGTACATTAATGATAAACAAATCTTGATGGCTTACAAAATGAATGATTTGGTGCTTCCACCCGAGCGTGGTTTCCCCTTTGAGTTGGTTGCTGAAAGCCAAGCGGGCTACAAATGGATAAAGTGGATAACAACAATCGAGTTAACCGATAACCCCAATTTCCTTGGATACTGGGAAAGCCGCGGATACCCCAACAATGCAACCATACCCGAACCCTAAAAAAACCTACGCCTAACCCATGGTAAACAAAGACAGGTCACAACAATCACGCTATAGGTTATCTCAATTGCCCCAGCCACTTTAGGAATACCTGGAATGCTGGGCAAATCCAACAACGTTAGTGAATCTACTACAACAACAAAAAACAATATCGTAACTGTTCCAATCCATCCCAGCTTTTTCTCTTGCCAAACCAGAACAGCAAAAACCAGCACAAACAAGCCGAAAACCACAGTGTAAACGCTGTAAGCTGTCAACTGGATAGTGATGAGAAGCAGTCCAAAGATAACATGTACTGCACCAATGAACAGTTGCAAAGCGGTTATGCTGATTATGCTTGTGCCTTTGGTTTTGAAAATTTGAGGCTTGTTTCTATGTGTCATTAGTTAGCCTGATTAACTGTTGATGCCAAAACGATTTAAGCTTATACGAAAATTAACAGCCAACAGAATTTACTCTAATTATGGTGGGGTCTCAGGAAATTTAAAATACATCGCAACAAAGAATACTTCTATGCCAACCAATGCTGAAGTTAAAAACCAAAAAATCCAGCGCCAAAAGAAAATCGTGGGCGCAGTAGCAATAAGTCTTTTGATACTTTTCAGTGTGTTAGCTTTTGTTGCTGAGGTTAACTGGCTTGTTTGGCTTATAGCTGATTTAATCGTTGCGGGCATTGCAAACCTGCTTTTTAGGCGGCTAAACCGAGAACCCCTGTAACAAGTCAAAGGTTAATAGATTAGAGCGCACTCTTTTCAGCTTGATTAAAATTGAACAGTAACCCCTACAGAAAAACCGCTACAGCATCATTTACAATTGCATTTACCTTTGCCATCATGATTTTTGTTCCTGAAGCCGTGGGAATTGACGGTTTTGATGGTGGCTTTGCGATTTCTTTTGCCAGTTTCTTTATTGCCATAGTAGGATGCATCGTTGGAGCGGTATATCTTGGGTATGCGGGGAAACTGGCTAATATTTTGAACCGTAAAGGCATCCTTGCCCATTGGACATACACACCACAGGACTGGGAGATGTACACAAAAAAAGAGCAGCAGACAGAAAATGCCGAAAAGAAAGGGTTATTCCTGATTATTTCAGCCTTTGCCCTGTTCTTTGGTGTTCTGTTTTGGGTTCTTGACCCTGAGGCGGGCTTTTATGTTTTCCTTGTCATGCTTGGCTTGATTGGTCTGGTTTTGTTTGCGTGGCGGTTTACCGTGTGGAGCAATTATCGGCAAAACCTGAACGGACCCAAAGAAGTCTACATCACCAAAGACGCCATTTATCTTAACGGTAAACTCTACATGTGGCGTGCACCCATGACAAGCTTTAAGAGTGTATCTATTGAAGAAAAGAAAAACCTGTCACTGCTAATTTTCAAGTACACAACATATACCCGTGCGGGACCCCAAACATACACTACACGTGTGCCAATTCCGCCAGACCAAAAACAAGCTGCAGTGATAGTTATGGAGCAGGTAAACACTCAAAATAAGAAATAATTATTGATGATACTTTGGGTGCTTGAATTCTTTTAGCCAAAATTCAGGGTCATCAACCTGCATTATCTGTACTTCAATCACGTTGGCAGGGTTGGTTATTGCAGTTTTGAACTTTTCAGGTAGGTCAGGTTTAGCTAAAAATTCCATGCGAGACGCCTCCAGTTTCTCTGCGATGTGTTCTTCTCGTTTGTTTGCGTATCCGCGGTATCGTATGCTTTTGCCTTCAAGAATTGCCTGATCAAATTCGGCTTTGCTGCAGGGCTTGAGTTTATCGCCTTCGCGGATGAACCAGAAAGGTGGTCTTGGAGGATTCTTAATCATAGCTATCTGCTTGGCGTAACCGTTAATTAACGTTTACATAGGCTTTGACGCCTCAGTACACTAATGCTGCAACTCATGCTTGGAAAACCATTCCAATCGTTACGTGCAATTGTCTTCATAGGCGCATTTTAAAATGGGCGGTTCTGCCTAAATTAGTTATTCTTGACAATGTTGTCTATGAGTACATCAGGTGTTCCCTGCAATCCAAAGATAGAAGGTGCTATATAGGGATTCAGCGCTATCTATAGACCGATGAAAAATGAAAAAAAATGTGCTTATAATCTCTACTGTTATCGTAGCAATTGTCATCATTCTCGTTGGATACTATGCGTACTCCTACCTTAACTCAACACCAACTCCAGAACTAACAGAGCAAGAGCAAGCTCGAAACGACGCAATAGCATACATTAAAGCAAACCACACAGAAACTGAACAATTCTTCCCAAGCACTCTGACCTGGGAAGGCGGAGAAGCAACACCCGAAGGTCTAGTCGGCTCAGAAACATACATTTACACATGCAACGGCTGGAACGTGACAATACATTACCCAGTAGTAGCCAATCCAGAGTACACAATTACAGTAACTTACACCGACCCAACTGCAACAGATGACTCTCACTGGATTAGCTGGGAAGGAACATGGCAATCAGGTGCCATAACAGAAACAGCCTACACATATGCGCCACCCGTTCAGATGCAAGTCCGCGAAGAAGTAATGACATACATTGCAGAAAACCACGCTGAAATAGCCGAATACATTACCAGCTCCATGATTTGGACTGGCGGTGAAATTCAAACTGGCGGTCTTGGTTCAACAGCTTACTCTTACATAAGCGGCAGTTGGAACGTGACAATAACTAACCCCGTTGTTCCCGACCCAATTTATACTGTTTCAGTAACATACCCGCCATCAGCAGCTTCTGATGCTTACATGATTATCTGGGTTGGAACCTGGCAATCAGGGTCTATTACGGAAATAACCTACGCGTACACACCTCAATAAACACACGTTCACCTTTTTCTTTTTTCCTCATCCTTTTTATTTTCAAACCTCCAAGTTAGAAACATGATAGAAATACAAAACCGCCAGCAGCTAACACAAAATGGACAAACTCCCGAGCTACAAAAAAGCCGCGACTTAGCCCTGCAAAGTCTACAGTACGCCGTAAACGCAGTAGAACCCAAACAACTTCTCAACGCCAAAATCAAAGTGCAAAATGATACCCTCCACGTTGAAAACTCCAAGTTTACCCTCTCTGATTTTGCGCATGTTTATGTGGTGGGTGGGGGTAAGGCAAGCGGCAAAATGGCGCAGGCATTGGAGGAGCTGCTGAGGGCACGCTTGACGGGGGGAGCAGTGAATGTTCCTTATGGAACAAAACATGAAACCAGCGTTATTGAACTTCATGAAGCTAGTCATCCTGTTCCTGACCAAAACGGTGTAGAAGGCACCAAGCAAATAGTCCGTATTGCTGAGCGTGCAGGGGCAGATGATTTGGTGATTTGCCTGATTTCAGGCGGCGGTTCAAGCCTTATGCCTCTACCAAGAAAAGGCATTTCCTTAACAGATAAACAGGACATTACAAGTGCTTTACTAAAAAGTGGGGCTCCAATAGCACAGGTTAACATTGTGCGTAAGCACCTCTCCGAGTTTAAAGGGGGTTGGCTGGCCAAAAAAGCTTATCCCGCAACAGTTCTGAACCTTGTGCTGTCAGATGTGATGGGTGACTCCTTGGATTCTATTGCGTCAGGCCCCACAGTACCTGACAATTCAACGTTTTCCGACGCAAAAGCAGTGCTGGAAAAGTATGGTTTATGGGATAACGTGTCCGTATCAATCCACAAAAGCATATTAGATGGAATAGCAAGCAAGATTGAGGAAACACCTAAACCAAACGATACGGCTTTTGAAAAAGTTTACAACCTAATAATTGGAAACAACAAAACCGCAGTCACAGCTGCCGTAGAATACCTATCGTCTAAAGGATTAAACACTGTGCTACTGCCCAATTTACTGGAAGGTGAAGCCCGAGAAGTCGGCGCTGCACTTGCTCAATTCTTCTGCAGTAGCAAATCGCCATTTCCTAAACCTGTTGGCATCGTGGTTGGTGGAGAAACCACCGTTACCGTGAAGGGCAAGGGAAAAGGGGGCAGAAATCAAGAACTTGCGCTCTCTGCAGCTCTAAACCTGTCTGAACTTGAAGAATGCGTGATTGCAGCTTTTAGTACGGATGGTGTGGATGGACCAACAGATGCAGCGGGTGCAGTTGTGGATGGTTACACTGTGAAGCGTGCAAAAAAGAGAAGGTTGAATCCTAAATTGTTTCTTGCAGAAAATGATTCGTATGATTTCTTTGAGCAAATCGGCGATCTTATCATGACTGGAGCCACTTCAACTAATGTTAATGATTTATGTGTAATTGTTGCTTTGTAGTGTTGAAGTGTTGAGGGCAACATTTTTTCTTTGTTTTTCGTAACCCATAATAGGATAAGCTGATGTAATTATTTGCTGAGGCAAATTGGAGCACTCGAAAATCATAACTGCAATAATAGTGGTCACGTTAATTGTTTCTTTAGTTGTAGCTACCAATGAGTTTTGCCTGTGGGCAAAGCAGAAAGTCGTTGATGATGAACTTGCAGTGCAATCTCAATTTGTTTCATGTTTGACGCAGATTCAAAGTCAAGTCACCACTGACCTTAACATGCTTAACCAGAGCTTAACTGCAACCGCAAACCAGCTTGCCACGGTGGATTTGCAGAGTGCAGAAGCTAACAGCATCCTAAGTCAACTAAGCAACAGCAATGCCTACATTGTTAATTGTGCAATCTGTGATGTTAATGATGTGTTTTTGGCGGTTCAACCAGAACAGTACAATAACATCATAGGACAAGACATCAGTAATCAAGCCCAAAACATAGTTATGCATCAAACGCTTATGCCCCAAATGAGCAACTTGACCGCACTGGTTGAAGGGTTCAGTGGAGTGGTGATGGTTGCACCTGTTTTTGATGATGCCTGTAACTTGAAAGGTTCAGTTAGCATTGTGATTTTGCCAAGTCAAATCATGAACGGCACGGTAACAGAGGTTTTATCAGGCACTGAGTTCAAGGCTTGGGCGGTTCAAACCAATGGAACCGTGATTTTTGACCAAAATGCAACCAAAATCGGCTCCACTGTGAGATTGGGCACTTCCCGAATTGGAAACTTTACTTTTAACACGCGAATAGGAACCCTCCTTAGCAACCCCACTGGAACCCTTGAATATAACGTTCCTTCAGCAAATGTTGCATTGGGTACTTATGTACGTGAACAATGCCACTGGACATCCGTGGACATGTATAATAACAGTTGGCGATTAGCCGTAATCAGAGACATAAGCAGATAAGTCTTTGAGCAACTTAAAAGTAGGTAAGTTCATAAAGGCAACATGTACATTCTTCGTTAAGTGAGTCAACAAAGTGGCTTTCGAAATCATCAGCACTCAAGCAGCATTGCTAATCCTCATAGGAATCGCCTTAATTGGTGGAGTAGCAATAATTAAATTTGCAAAAAACAAAACCACCAACATCAGCAACCTTCGTCTTTTCATCCAAATAGTAGCTGTTTGCGTCATATTCATGGGGTTACTGATTGGGCCCTTTGGAACAACCCAGTATCTACCCTTAGGCATAGCACCAAGAGACCACCTGATAGCCACAGACATCTTTGGGTACGCATTGCCTGACGGCTTATCCATTCCAGTGTTAGGCTGCTATTTTGGTTCTGGACGCACAGTTACTTGCCCAATTTGGCAGATGCAAACCTATATTTTCCCTCTTTGGGAAACAGGACCAGGGTATGGGGCCTACTACACTACCATAGGTTTGGAGCGGTTAGCAGTTGTTTTTGGCACTGTAATTGTTTGTGCGTTGATTCTTGGGCGGTCGTTTTTCGGTTGGCTTTGTCCGTTTGGCTTGTATATGGATTTATTGACGCGACTTAGAGGCTTTTTCACCAAAAAACATTTGACGCTTTCCAAACAAACCAATGATAAACTCAGTCAATCCCGATTTGTTATAATTGCAGTATTTATGATAATTAGCATAATTTTTGGGTCAGGCTTGATTTTTGGGTATCAGCTTGTTCCCGGAACAGAACTGGCAAACTTTTCAAACTCTGAAGGAGGATTTATAACCAACCATTTCCAAGCGCCGTTCTGTGTGATTTGCCCTATGAGACCCTTATGCACATTGACCCAGATGGGTCTTGGTTATATGGAAGCAGATTACGTTTTTGACATAATTACAGGTCCCTTTTACAGTCTGGGTTACTATGTTTCCTCAATAAACCTTATCATATTTGGCGTGATAACCGCGTTATCTTTGGCTTATCGACGTTTCTGGTGTAGAATTTGCCCATTAGGCGCCTTAACTGCCCTGTTTAGCACTTATCGCCCATTCAACAAGATTGCCCTAACCAAACTTGAGAAAAACGAGCAGAAATGCACCAAATGTGGCGTCTGCAAAAGAGTATGCCCCACACAGGTTACGGAAGTTTATGAGCGCAAAGGTGGAGACGTGACAACTTCAGGTTGCATGCTTTGTATGCGTTGTGTAGAGATGTGTCCTTATGAGGGTGCTTTGGAAGCAAAGTTTGCAGGTAAAACCATTTGCAAATCCAGAAACTGGCTGAAAAACAAGTAATGGCTACCTTGTGACTGCCATTATACAATAACATACGCTTAATTGGTTAGTCGCTTAACAATCAATTGCTGAGGTAACCCCTTTGAGGCGATATAACAGTCAAATACTCTCAGAAATTCTGGATGCCTGTAAAACGCCGATTTCTGAAAGAACCCTCAAAACAAACGTTAGCCTGCCGCCTAAACTATTTAGAAAATGTATCTTACTGTTGCTTAGGAAGAATTGGCTTGAGGCATCCAATGCGGAAGACAGTTGTTTTATTCATTACGTAACAACAAAGAAAGGTACCGTTTTTTTGGAAAAATACCTTAAACTCCAGCAGCTACTTACTTCTGAACCAACACAAAGCAACTTTTAACGGTCAAAATTCCAAAAAATAAGTTTTCACTTTAACGGTGTATTCTACGGGGCAAGAATCAGCTGGTAAGTCTTGATTTGGTCAATTTCAACTGTGACGTTTTCAATGACACAATCCAGCAGGTGCCCACCCGCCTGATAGTCAGTGGTAATCATGTGTAAATGAAAACCTGCATAGTCTACGCCGTCCATGCTATTTGGGAACCAGAAACCCACAGCAGTTGCCTCAACATTGGTCAAATTAAAGACCGCTTGGTTTGCTACAGGTACAGAAAGCGGCGGATAAGGCTCTGACTGTGTGGGGACACTTCGGGTTTGAGCATAACTAAAGTTTCCTGCTACTTTTATGGCGTAGATGCTGTTTTGGTCAGGAAAAGCCGTGCTGATGAACGAAAGTAGCCCTGTATAGTTCAATTGCTCGGTAACTGGAATTGTTTGGTCTGCCTCAAAAAATGTTACTGTCGCATACGGCGCGGTGTAGGATGCATCGACCTGTATTGGGATACCATCCATTGGCACTTGATAGAATTTTCCGTCAAGTGCCACCATTTCACCATCCAAGTTGTTAAAGGTACCGATTCCAAAGTCTCCGTGCTCTGCTAAATCGCCGTAAGAGTAAAATCCTGAATAGTTGCCTTCTGCAAAACTGTTAAAGGCTGCAACCTGAAAGAGCACATACTTGTCCGCGGTGTCTGATGTAGGTTGCATCTGCCAGTAAGCCAACACACCTGCCACCGCTAAAAGTGCAACGAGAAGAATAGAGCGGAAAATCAGCCTTTTTTTGATTGTTTGCGTTTCTGCCAATATGGTACCCTTCTCAGCAATAGCCTTTATAGGGTTAAAACGTTTTCCTTTGTAATAACTTCAATGCTGCTCTGGTAAGAATAACATCAGTTATAGCGTCTACTAGTTGAGTTAGAAGTAGCAGGACGTTTATTGGGAGCAACAGAATCTTGAAAAAATGAGATTTATTCTTCCATCATAATCAGAGTTAGGGTTGAGCGGACTCTACTTAGGATTCTTATTTTTTTGGTAACCATTTCTTTTAGTTTTTCCATGGTTTCAGCGTTTACTTTTGTTATGATGTCGTACACGCCGTATGAATAGTAAGATTCCTCTACTCCGCCGATGCTTCTTAACTCGTTTATGACTGATTCTTCAGCGCCTGACTCAACATTAATTAACACATAAGCTTTGGGCATTTGATATCTCTCATTATTAATTTAGAGGTTAACAATTAAAATATTTTGCAGAATTATACGGATTTTTTCCCATTTTTTCATTTTAAAGGCATCACCAAAAAGCAGGAATAGGCATTAGGTTTAAGATACCTAATGGGAAAAAGAATGGTTTACTGCTCAAAATGCGGTTCACCCTTAACACATACTGCCCAACCAAGAGAAAACCACTAGGAAAGAAGCCTAAGCAGACATCAGGTAAAACATGGTTGAATGGGGCGCTGGCTTATTTTTAAAGGTAACAGAGACAGAGGATGTTAGCGCTACCTGTTTTTTCTAAATATTTCCATGATAGTTTTAGAGCACACACAAAAGAGTTATATCATTTTACGTTAGAAGTTGTAACTTAAATGGGGGAAAAGCAACGGTCAAGTACGTTTTCATAACTGGAGGAGTGCTAAGTTCAGTTGGAAAAGGCATTTTAACCTCGTCTATTGGAAAAATGCTTCAATTTAGAGGAATAAAACCGACAGTTGTAAAAATTGACCCATACGTTAACGTTGACGCGGGCACAATGAACCCGTACATGCACGGCGAAGTCTTCGTTACTGATGATGGCGGCGAAACCGACCTGGATTTGGGCTGGTATGAACGCTTTTTGGATGTAAGCCTTAAACAGGAAAATAATCTGACCACAGGCTCAATCTACAAATCCGTCATCGAAAAAGAACGCCGCGGCGACTTCCTTGGACACTGCGTCCAAATCGTCCCCCACGTAACCAACGAAATCAAACAACGCATAAAAAGCGCAGGCAAAGTTGTAAACGCAGACGTAGTTCTAACTGAAGTTGGCGGAACTGTGGGTGACATTGAAGGCTTACCTTTCCTTGAAGCTATCCGGCAAATGCGCATTGAAGAAGGCTACGAAAACACGCTTTATGTGCATGTTGCGTTGGTTCCGATTCTTGATGTAACAGGAGAAATGAAAACTAAACCACTCCAGCACAGCGTCAACGAGCTACGTCGCATCGGTATCCAACCTGACATTATTGTGGCGCGCAGCCCCAAAATGATAGATGCTGAATCACTGCGAAAAATCGCTTTGTTTGGTACAATCCCCCAAAACGCCGTGTTCTGCAGTTACAATGCAGAATCCGTCTATCAAGTTCCACTTATCTTAGACAAGCAAGGCATGGGCGATTTTGTCTGTCAAAGATTATCATTCAATTGCCCAAGTCAGTACATGCAGGAATGGCAAACCTTTGTTGAGGGAGTAACCAACCCCGAGCACGAAGTAAAAATCGCGTTAGTAGGCAAATATGCAGGTTTAACTGACAGTTACGTGAGCATGACTGAGGCACTGCGTCATGGTGGTGCAGCGTGCAAAACCAAAGTTTGCATATCTTACATGGAAGCAGAAAGGTTTGAACGTGAACCCGCCTGCCTCAAAGAGTTATCCGAGTTTGATGGCGTGTTTGTTCCTTACGGATTTGGTCCCAGAGGAACAGAGGGCAAAATCGCTGCGGCTCAGTTTGCCAGAGAAAACAACATCCCCTTCTTAGGAATCTGCTACGGATTCCAGCTTGCAGTCATAGAATTTGCACGAAACGTCTGCGGCATGAAAGACGCAAACAGCACAGAAATCAACCCTGACTCACCCTACCCAGTTATTGACCTTATGCCTGAACAACGCGGCATCTCAAACAAAGGTGCAACCATGCGATTGGGCGTCCACAAAGTTGTCCTGCAGAAAGGAAGTATGGCATATAATTTCTATAAACAGGACGAAATCATGGAGCGTCACCGTCACAGATTCGAGGTCAACTTAGACTACATTGAGACAATGCGCGCCAAAGGTTTGTGTTTCACGGGTAAAAGCTTGGATGGACGAAGAATGGAAACTTTGGAGTTGCCCAGTAACTACTTCTATTTTGCCTCGCAGTTCCACGGAGAATTCAAAAGCAGACCCGGAAGACCCTCACCAGAATACGCATCATTCATTAGTGCTTGCCTAAACAAGAAGCTTGGGCAACCAAAACCCCCGGTTTAATCAAGCTTTTTCTTTAGCGGCTGCTTGCTTTTTATAATGTTTAAATGTGTCTGAAGAGTATTATTTTTTAAGTGAACTTTTATGGCCAAACAAGTTTCTAGTGGCGAAATATATTCTAAAGGTTTTAACACCGTAAATGAAAACGAGTCACTTTCCCGATGTTTAGAATCTTTCAAAACTGGAATGCCCCCTGTGCTTGCGGTTCTGGACGACAAAGGCAAATACATTGGCATGATTACGCGGCGCTCAATTCTACGTTCAAGACTTGACCCTAACGAGAACAAAGTCAAAACCCTAATGAAAGTAGCACCAAAAGTAACCTTGGATTACTCAATGAGCAAAATGGCAAAACTAATGATTGGCTCAGGCGTAAGACAACTTCCTGTTTTTGAAAAAGAAAAACTCATCGGGTTCATAACCGACGAAAACGTAATCCACGCCGCAGTCCTAACCGATTTTGGCAACACAATCGTAGAAAAAATCATGTCCAAAGCCCCCCACACTATAGAAGCAAACCGTTCAATCGGTGCAGTACTGGGTCTAATGCGTGAAAACGGCATCTCACATGTCCCCGTAATAGAAAAGGGCAAGCTTGCAGGAATCATAAGCATACAAGACATTTTGGAAAACGTTTTCTGGCCAAACCAGCGCCAAAGAACAGGCGATTTCGCAGGCGAAAAACTTGGCAAACTAGGCATCACCGCAAAAAGCATAATGGCACGCCCAGCAATTTCAGTGCACCCTCAAACTACCCTGCATGATGCAGAAAAAACCATGCATAAACATGATATCTCCTGCTTAACAGTTGTAAATGAAGACCGACTTGTGGGCATTATTACAAAACTTGACTTTCTTGAGCCGATTTCACAGTTAGAAGTTGAAGAAGGAAACTTCACTGTTCAATTCGCGGTTAAAGGCGCAGAAATAACACCTGAGCAGCAAGGTTTCATGATGGATGAGTACACCTCTTTTACCCGCAAATACCAAGACGCCTTCCAAGCAGGCACTCTATTTGTTTATCTTAAAACACATGGAAACACCAGCATGAAAGGTGTGCCACTGGTGCATTGCCGCCTACAATTGCGAACCATACGTGGACCATACTTCAGCTCAGGTGAAGGCTGGGGTGTTGAACCCACATTCCGAACCGCACTGGACAGAATGGAGCGCAGAATCCTTCGAAGCAAGGAACTTTTGGCGTATAATCCACGGTATGCACGAGATTACTTGCGTAAGATTGGGTTGCCCTCCGAAGAAGAATAATAATAATTTCTATTATTTTTTTTTTAAAAAAAACTGCCTTTATCCCAAATTTTAAAAGCTGATCTATAGTAACTAAGCAATCGTCTGATTGCAATAATGGCAGAGTCATATAAACAGAAGATACTGTGTGCTGTGTTGCTAATTTTATTGTTTTCCATGTTACATACAAGTACTGTGCAGGCTACTGGACCTTTTGAACAAACCTGCCCAAGATGCAATGGAACCGGAACAATACTTCAAAACACTACAATAACCTGCCCAACCTGTCATGGAGCTGGAAACGTTTCTGTACCCATCACCTGTGACAAATGTAATGGAACAGGAACCATAACTATCACCACACCCTGCAACACTTGTGGAGGTAGCGGAAAAGTAAATTGTCCAGTAGCAATAATCAGCACAAGTGGTGTTGAAAGTTTTGATGGCAGTTCTGCAAGTTTTGTTAGTTGCCAAATTACCGTCAAAAACGAGGCTAATCAGGAAACGTATTGCATAGCAGAAGCGACAGTACACATAACAGGTGGAGTGGGCCCAAACTTTGAACCAGCTGACTACACCGTTAAGTCAGGGGCAACACTTTTAGCACCACACACTGACACAACCATAACAATCAATACACCTAAGAACGGCATATTTCTCAGTTTCACATACGACATACACCTTAAATCCGTTGACCAAATAAATTGCCCTGACTGTCATGGGACGGGTGGTTTTTCCTCAAATGTTACATGCGATAAATGTAATGGCACTGGAACTGTAATGTTTAACGGAATATGCCCTGAGTGCAATGGAACAGGAGTAGTAACTCTGCAGGAGAACATAGCTTGCCCAGAATGCCATGGAACTGGACACATACTAAACTGGCTTACTGCTGCTTTAGTTGCAGTTGGCATTATCGTAATAGTAGCAGTAGGCAGTATAGGCGCATTCATGTTTCACAAAAAGAAAACTTGACGCAGTCACTAAAAACAAGACGCTATTTATATTAGGCATTAACCAGCATGCTTTATTTGTCACCCTTAAAATACACTCCACAGTGAAGGCTAAACAGCATGGTTGAGCTCAGAGCGCAAGAACAACAAATCCTAAAAGAAATAGAAAAATTAGGCGGCAAAGCCAGCGTTGAACAATTAATGGACGCAGCTAATCTGCCCGACGCAGCAATCATGCGTAACGCGCTGGTTCTGCAGGAAAAGACGCTCATAACCATCAAAGCCGAAACCCAGCAAGTAATCAAACTCACCACTGAGGGCAAACAGTACGCCCAAAATGGTCTGCCCGAACGAAACTTAATCCGCGCTATACTGGCAAACGGTGGTAGCGCAGTCCTCTCTGAAGCCGCAAAAACTGCAGGCTTAGAAGGCCAAGTTATCCAAATCGCGTTGGGTTGGTGCATAAAAAAGAAATGGGCACAATTCACTTCAGCATCTAGCACTCTGCGTGTGTCTGAAGGTTTGATTCATCAAATGAATGTTCCCGAGGGCTGCGACGAAACCCTACTGGCACATCTTTATACTAAAGAGCAGGCGAATCTTGAGGATTTAAGTAGCGACCAAAAAGCGGCAACAGACCAACTCAAAAAACGCACCCTGCTAACAGTTGAACCAAAAACCAAACGAGTCCTCACAATCACCCCAGAAGGCAAAACCGCCGCTAAAGAAGCCCAAGTCTTCCAAGAAGTAACCCAACTCACGCCTGAACTCATCATCACAGGCAAATGGCGCACAACCAAACTTCAAAAATACAACATCGAAGCCCCCGTAGCCAAAACCTGGGGAGGCAAAAAACACCCCTACCTAAGCTTCCTTGACGAAGTCCGCTCAAAACTCGTCGAGTTAGGCTTTAAAGAAATGACGGGCACCGTTGTAGAAACCAGCTTCTTCAATTTTGACGCACTAAACGTGCCACAAGACCATCCCGCACGAGAAGCAAGCGACATCTACTATATCAAAAACCCCCAATATGGCGACGTGAGCGGGTATGAGCAAGCACTGCAAAATGTGAAAGAAACTCATGAGAACGGTTGGAAGACGGGTTCAACAGGTTGGGGCTACCAATACACCATGGATGCAGCGCGTCGTTTGATTTTGCGTGGTCACGGGACCTGTTTGAGTGCAAGAACTCTGGCAGAAGGCCGCTTTGAGGTTCCAAGTAAACACTTCTCAATTGCACGGGTTTATCGCCCCGAAGTCGTGGATAAAACTCATCTCTCCGAGTTTAACCAAGTTGAAGGCATCATCGTAGACGAAAACCTTACCCTGCGGGATTTGTTGGGAGTTTTGGGCAAGTTTGCTATGGAAATCGCGGGTGCTGACAAAGTCCGATTCAAACCTGACTATTTCCCCTTCACCGAGCCCAGTGTGGAACTCAGCGCGTATAAGGAAGGGTATGGCTGGGTTGAGTTTGGGGGTTCGGGGATTTTCCGTCCTGAAGTCACGCAGCCTTTAGGTGTTAAGGTGCCCGTTATTGCGTGGGGGTTAGGTGTTGACCGATTATTTATGATGAAGGCGGGAATTTCTGATATACGGCAGATTTTCTGCCAAGACCTTGATTGGCTAAGAAGGAAACAGGTGACATAAATGCCCACAATAGACATGGACTGTAATGAGCTTCAACGCTTGCTCAAACTAAACCTAAACGGTGACATGGAAAAGCTCGACGATATTTTGGCTTATGTGAAAGCTGAAGTTAAAGGCGTAAACGAAAAAGAAGGCACGGTTAACATTGAAATGAAAGACACAAACCGCCCTGACCTTTGGAGTGTAGACGGTTTAGCCCGCGGTTTGCAATGCTACTTGGGCATTCAAAAGGGCATTAAAACCTACCAGTTGGGTGATTCAGCAGTCGAAGTCACTGTTGACGATAATCTTGAGGGCATCAGACCCTTCATCGCCTGCGCCGTAATCAAAGACATCAACCTGTCCGATTCCATGATAAAAGGCATAATGCATCTACAGGACAAGCTGGATGGCACCTTTGGACGCAACCGCCAAAAAACCAGCATCGGCATCTACAACCTCGACTTAATCAAGCCTCCAATTCGTTACTGCGCCGTAAAACCCTCGGATGTATCTTTTGTGCCCTTAGGGTTCGAGGAAAAAATGGGGCTGGACCAGATTCTTGAATTCCACCCCAAGGGCAATGAGTATGGTCACATTGTCAAGAAAAACCAGCTTTACCCCATGCTCTATGACAGCGAAGGCAAAGTGCTCTCTTTCCCACCCATCATAAACAGCAATGATTTGGGCAAAATCACTGAGGACTCACGCAACCTACTCGTTGAAGTAACGGGTACACTGCACAAAACGGTTCTAAACACGCTTAACCTTGTCACGTCGGCGTTGATTGACAGAGGCGGCAAAGCCTACAAAGCCACAATCCACTACACCCAAACCAATCAGACCGTGGTAACTCCAGATTTTAGCAACCGAACCATGAACTTAAGCGTGAATGAAACCTGCAAACTGTTAGGCTTAGAGCTTTCTGCGGAGAAGATTGCAGAGCTTTTGCAAACAGCAGGGTTGGGCGTAGCAAAAGTCAGCGCGGACGTGGTGGATGTGTTGGTGCCGTTTTATCGTGTGGACGTGATGCATCCTGTGGATTTGATGGAGGATGTTGCGGTTGCGTATGGTTACAATAATATTGAACCGTTATGGCGGGAATTGCCAACGACTGGACGCGCCAAACCCGAGCAGCACATCATTAACCTTGCACGTGACCTCATGGTGGGACTGGGTTATCAAGAAACACTCAACAACACACTAACAAACCCGCAGAACCTGTTTGAAAAAATGAACACACAACCCACACCAATTGTTGAAGTTACTAACCCGCAGGTAGTAACCATGACCTGCCTACGCAACCAGCTTCTACCCAGCCTAATGGAGTTTCTCAGCGTTAATCCATCTGTGGAGTTCCCCCAAAAAATCTTTGAACCCGGCAAAGTCACACTAATCGATAACTCAAAAGAAACTAAAACCGACGACCAAAACTGGCTAGCCGCCGCAACCACACACGCAACCGCAGGATTCAGCGAAGCAAAATCCGCTTTGGACTCGTTCTTGAGTAATCTAGGTGTGCAATGGCAGATTAGAGAGACTGCGCATCCGAGTTTTGTTGAGGGCAGAGTCGGCATGGTCATCGTTGATGGAGCTGAGGTGGGTGTTGTCGGTGAAGTTAGCCCCGCGGTGCTGGAAGCGTGGAAACTGGAAAATCCCGTGGCGGCTTTCGAAATTAATTTCCAAAAAATAGCCCCACCCTAAAACGACCAACTACCCAAGTTTTTGGTTTGAGGTGCCGCCGTTAGCTCTCTCCCCTCTATCGTTTCTGCATAGATCAACTATTTGGAGCCTAATAGGCGGCAAATATGAATGTTGAAGCTTTTTATGGTTTTTCTGTTTAAGACTTAAGGCGCTCGTGGTTTGGTTGTATTGTAGATATAAAATTGGGTATTTTGGAAGAATTTAGTCTATTGCTTGTTGGTTTTGTTTGGTGTTTTTAGTTGCTACGGTTAGGTTATGGGAAAGATTTTAATGCAAACTCCTCTAAGTAATTGTTAGAGGGACTTAATCATGCCAACAGCGTTTGTATTAATAAACACGGAAATTGGTTCTGAATCGGATGTTCTTAAGGACATGAAAAAAGTTGAAGGCGTCGAAGAAGCATCAGCGGTTTATGGAGTTTATGACATTGTTGCGCGGGTCAAAGCCGATGCAATGGATAGACTCAAAGAAATAGTCACTTGGCGAATACGCCGCCTTGACAAAGTACGATCAACACTGACCATGATAGTTGTTGAAGACCATTAAACATCTTCAACCGCCTTATTTTTTCCTTAATAGACAATCTCAAGCTATACTTTTTGATTTTTTCTGAATGCTTTTATTATCGACAGAGCTTATTGTTTTTTGCCGGATGAAGAGAAGGCATTAGCTTGACTTAATTGGATGACGGATCAGAGTTACTCGGACGGCACACAAAACAAAAACTAAAACAGAAAAAGACAATTGTGTGAAAAAAATTACAGGTGCTTTTTAACTGGCACGGTTTCTTCTTTTTGTGCACTACGAGAAAGCGCGCAGGTCTTGTAGGCGATGCACCCATCGCAGGAAATTACAGCTATAGCTGAGTCTTGGCAGTCTAAAACTATTGTTTTGTACATGGGCAAACCTCAGAATTTTGTTAGCAGTGACAGTGGAAAGGCACCTGTTTTTTATGGGATATTTGGGGTTCGAAGCTTTTTCTTTTATTTACCTCATCAGGTATTTGGATTGTTAGTTTACACATTTTTGTTGCCTCCACATTCTTGATGAAGGCAGGGTCGTTTTTAGAGTTGTCCTGTATATTTTCTATAGCTTTTCATACCCTAAGTATATAGTTTAGGGATTGGCAAACATGTACCAAAAAAAGTTAAGAGCTTTTGATGGATTTAAAAATTTTATGGTAGACGTAGAGAAAATAAAACGCTGTGAAGCCTGTGAGTATAACTTCAAATGATAGGATGTAGGGGTTTGTTTCAATTGCCCTAAAATACCCTTGCCCAAGGATGCTGGAAAACACAAGAATTTGCAGAAATATTGCTCCTCCAAGACAACTTAAGCCTACGCTATGAACAAGTTGGGTTATTCTGTAATTTATTTGAGGGGTATGTTGAGTCATTTTAACGCCGAAATCATATATGTTGTATTAATACATAATACTTATGAAAACAGAAACAGAATCAAAAATCAACAACCCCAAACCAAAACCAAACCTGTTTTTCACAAAAACGAATTCTTGGCAAACCAACGTTCAACAAATACGGAAACCTTGGGGACGGGGTGGCTATGTGTGGCTTGTTAAACGTTGATTCGCCAAGACTACTACGGTTTGCCTGCGGGTCTCGCAATTAACTACAAGCCAAATTCTGCTCTTAAGAGTTACACAAATAAAATATAGACCAAAAAATAAACTAACAAAACTACGCCGTTTACACTAATCAGACAGTTTTTCCTATATCAAGGGTTATAGTGTAACCTAAAATATGGTAGCAACTACGCTTTTAAGAACACCAAAAAAGCCTGCTTGTTTTGGCACCAGATTTTTCCATAACAATACAGGATTATCACGCTTGTTCACTAAAGCTTTTTTAATTAAGCCTGATTTTTCCATGTCCTCCAGCTTTGAAGCAATCAACCCTTCAGATGCATCAGCCTGGGAAACTTTTTGAAACTCTGCAATTATCTCCTGAGTAGAAAACATCTTTGAACTACTAATTGCCTTTATCAGCAGCTGGCTTTGCTCAGGAAGTTTCCGGTAAAGAGTCAGCAACTCAACTTTCTCTTTTCTACTCAAGTACAACTGATAAATTAGCAAAGACACAAAAACTACAGCAGCACCCACTGATAACTCAAACCCATTTTGGCTGATAACCAAAGAAACAGAAGACCACGTTTTCAAGGGTTGCCAATAAAGATTAATTGCTTGGGCTATAGGCAACAGTTGGTTTTCAGCATCTTGAAGATCATGTACTGATTTTGGATAAATAATTAGACTCATCATGACACTTTTTGTTTGAGCAGTACCATTCACGTTAAAATTCGCTGTTTGATACCAGTACAAAACCACTTCAGTTCGATTATTGCTTGTATACTGGAAAGAAAAGTATCGCGCGGTTATGGGAGGATTATCTTGAATCTGAATATCATGCAGGTCTAATTGCTCCACCTTTGCTTGCTGACCCTGACTAAGTGGATAATTAATAAGGCAGGTTTCCCAGCGGTGTTGAGAAGTTGAACTGACACCTATCTGTATAGTCGCTGTAACAACTGACTTATTTTCGCCTTGGGGACGATAAATATAAACAATTGCTGCATCATTTCCAGAGGTTTGCTCATACGCCTTATCTCGGTAAGAGTAAGTCAAATTATAACCAGAAATTTCAGGCAAAGCAGAAGCTGAAGAATCCACCTGTATACCTGAAGGGCTCTGAGAGATAACTTCAGGTGGACCTTGAGTTAACGCAAACACAGGCGCCTGAATTGACAACAATAAAGCCGCGGCGATAACGATTCCTAGAACCTTTACTAAATCGGTTTTATTTAGCCTCAACATTTTTGGGTATTTGAAAAATTTACCACAGTTCAAACAGAAGGGCAAGTTTGGGTTTTTAGGTGTTGGAGTACATATTGGACAAGGTTGCGCTGGCTTGGGTTTTTTGAAAGCCTTTTCTGTGAATACAAGCAATATGAGAGTTCCAATGAACATCAGCGCTGTTGCACCAAAATTATGGAAAACTTGCAAGGCTAAGTCCTCGCCCCAATGATAGCCTATACCAAGAATAGTGGTAATGCGAATTATGTTTAAGGCTATGATTAGAGGAAGACCCAAAAGGAGAATAATTAACTTATTGAGCAGTTTACCATGCGTTATATAAGCAATAAAGATTACAAAAATCATAAACCCAATTATACTATAGATCCCCGAGCAAGCAACACTGACATTAAAATGCAGAACAGAAGCATCAGGTCGAGCTATAGTAATAACAGGTCCCGTATTATCAAAAAGAAGGGTAGCATTAAACCCGAAAAGATTCGCTAAACTGTTTGATGCGATTGCACTCAAACTAGCAAGCGCTGAACCTACAGTGTAGAGAATTTCTGATGGCGGAGGGGTTAGGAGAATTAAAAAGGATATGGGAAAAATCAACTGTTTTAGAATCTGTGCATTAAACAAAATAAGAACCAAACTCGCGGTTAATAACGGCAGAGTAAGGACATGAAATTCTAGAGGTGTAAACGAGTAGCTACCATACCAATACAAGAGTATTGCAACGGCAAAAAGTGCGATTCCCGCCAGCGTACTAAAATATTTTTGGAACCCGCGTTTATTTTCTTCAGTTAGCTGAAGTGACGCATTTATCATTTTTCGTTTTCGAAATAGAAGATACGTAAAAAGGAAAGGGATCGCAAGTATATGAAAAGTTGATTCATTAGTCAGAGCGCCTTGAAAAACCATGTTTAAATCCTGAAAATAAAGTGCACCGACCACGACAGTAATAACTGAAAATTTTAAGGCTATAGCTAATCTGTGCTGGTTTAGTGTTGATGCAACCTTGAGGGTATTGCTATGGGGATTATTTACATTTTGCATATAGTGCACTTAGAAGGAAGTGGCTTTAGCGCTAAAATTAGGTTTAGTCTATTGAATATATAGACTAAATACCAAAATAAATGCTAAAAAAAGAATTCATCACTCACCACACCATCATGACACCTCAAAAGAGAATATGATGATACAATTAAAAACAGTCAAGTTTAAAACAATAGCTTACGTTTTTTTCTCATCCAGCTTTTTCACTATTTTCTGAATTTCCCTCCTTAACGAATCAAAATAATTCTCCGCTTCAGCTTCTTCATCACTCAACAACTTCTTAAGCTCAGCAAGCTCATCTTTTGTAAACACAGCCTTCTCTGTCTGAAGACCCAACGCCAACGCGTCTGAGTTCTTTAAGACATCTAAATCACCACTTTTCTGTGGTTCCTCAACGGTGAGGATCTTAGAAGAAACCGGCTCTGTTGTTTGAGCAGGTACGGCTTCAGAAGAAATATCAGGTTTAACAGCACTTGCCATAGGGGGTTGTAAGTTATCTTTAGGATGTTTTTCAACTTTTATCTCATTTGAAATACTATTAGACATTGGCATGTTAAGTACAATAGAGAACTCCCTCAGTAACCCAATTGTTGCAAACACCACTATCAAAGCCGATAAGCTCAGAGTAACAGGGGTTAAACGTATTCCCCAAGGTGTATAATTGAGCACTAAACCAGAAATAGCAATCAAAGAGATACTTAGCCCAATACTTAACGCAGTCCGCTCCAGCTTATCTAAAGTCTCTGAAGAAGTAGGAATAGGAACAGTTGATGGGTAAAGAGCCTTAAGCAAAACAAAACCAGGCAAAAACAATACAAAAACTAAACCCGTAATTTGACGAACATAAACTAAAGGATAAACATCATCGCCAATAGTAAAAACAGCAACAGCTGTTACAATAGTCAAAACTAGTGAAAACCAGAACCAAAAAGACTTAAACGAAAACAGGTATGCTCCAAAGGTTGCTGGCTGCTGCGGCAAACTTCTTTTTTTGAACAAAATCTGGTTTTCATCTTTAAATTGAATCAGCAAACGGATTACTTCTTTTTCAGGCAAAGAAGATTTTTGCTGTAAAAGTTTCACTAATTCAGCAGTAGTTTTAGGCTCACTACTCTTAAGAACCTCAACTATTAATTCGCGCATCTGGCCGACTGCGACCTCTTGACTAACCATCAAATAAACCACCGATTAATAGAGCACACCCACCATTCTCATAACAGCAGTTATCAGAAAGATTACACCCGCAGCATAAGCAGAATTTTTCAGTTTTTCCCTATTACAATCAAGCTTGGTTTGTCCATAATAAGAAGACGACAACTCAGCAGTAATCAAAAGGATGATAGAACACACCGCAAACAGCAAACTCACATCAGTAAAAACTAAAGGGGGTAACTGCACATTATTCCTCCAACATTAAAAACTGAATTTTTGCTGTCTTTACGTCCTTATGTTCTTCACCATCAATGATTATGGGCTTTCCAGTAGTCTTAGCCAACACACACGCAAGAAAACTGCTAAACAAACAACCAATAATTTTGTGTGTCAAAGGATACATTTGGGTTTCTTGACAATCCTCTGTAAAAATGCTACCGTACACCTCAACTATTATCGCATTGCCTTGTGTTTGAATCTCTACGTTTTCTGCTATGGACAAATCCTCAACCAACAATTTAGAAAAGGTATTTTGCAAATTTCTTATTTCAACTTTTGTAAAAGACCCACCTAGTTTTTCCTCAAAAAGCTTTACTAAACCCGAGCCCGGCGGCGTTAAAAATAAACTGTCTTGACTGAGGCTTATTTCACCTACTTTTGTGTCCTGAGGTTGAGGGAACGGCTGGTTTTGCATTTTTGAAATAAACATTAGAGATGATTCAGGGTCTTGGAGGTTTTTTGGGGGGAGATAAATGGCTTTTTGGCTGATTTTATGCTGTGTTAGCAAGCGTTCAGTGTTGCATGCATTTGATGTTGCCACAGCAGTCAAAAAGCGCAAGGGTACATTTCGGGTGGGTTTAATATATAGCAGGATGCCACCCCAGAAAACAAAGCTTACACCCAAGATTGCCAAATATGAAGAATCATAGAAAGAAGAAGCAACTATACAAGTAATTCCCAATACAACAAGGCAGATAATTAGTATTTGAATAATGTTTTTATGGTTCTTCTGCATTTTTATCTTCACGTTCATTTGTTTTTTTTATTTGACTAAAATTTGAAGTAAATATGAAGCATTTCGGCAGGGATTGTTTATTGTAAATCCTTACCAAGAAACCATCGCATATATTAACTCTTAATATATAAGAGATTTGTAGATAACAAAATGAAAAAACAATACATTCTAATTACAACCCTAATACTTCTGCTAATAGCCACACAAGCCCAAGGACTAGCCAGCACCACACAAACCATAACCAACGCAGGCACAATCAACAACAGCCAACCAACAACCACACAAATAGGGCTAAACTACCTCTCAACATACCACCTTTATTCTCCAAAATACACCACTGACGCAATTCTTAACAGGGACTTCTCAAAATTTCAACAAGATAACATAAGCATAATCAGCTTAAGCCTCTACTGGTACCGTTTAGAAGGGAACACCCAAGGAAGCTACAACGGCACGTTACCCGACGGATCAATTTATGGTGACATATTTTTAGATAATGTTAAACATGTCATTTCAACAGCCAATCAATATGGAATCAAAGTTATAGCTACAGTCCAAACGCTTTGGGATGATGATAGCACATGGTGCACACCCGACTATGTTATTGACCCTGCTAGTGGAAAAAACATTGGCTTGGCAATAGTTAGAAGCCCGGAGATGAAACAGGCATTTATAGACATGATAAATCACACCGTTACCTATCTTTCAGATGCTCAAGGCATTTGGGCATGGGGAATCCTTAACGAACCATGGTATTGGGGCAGAACACCAACGGAACATGACTTTGTAACAAGCAACGGACAAACACAAAAGGAAAACTTCCTAACACTGTTTAAAGACCTATCAAATACCGTCAAAATGGTTGATGAAAGACCAGTAACCATAAAATTCTGTAACACCAAGACGTACATAGGGTCAGACGGCGCTCCAAAGATAAAAAATATTTTTACAGACGATTGGGGAATGGATAATAGACTTTTTAATGCCGTTGATTTTGTCAGCTTCAATGTGTATATGCCAGATTACCCGCAACTTGAAGAAACATGGCAAAACATGACTATAACCAACATCAACGAAAGCAATTATCATGGCAAAACGGTTAGTATAAGCGAATTTGGATACAACACTAATGATTCCAACATACAAGCAGCCCACATGGAAAAGAGCATACAATTCTACAAAACGCTACAAGTTACATCCTATTCGGCATGGTTCTGGGAGGGCGATAACAATGTTCCAAACACTTTTGGATACGGAAGAACAGGCTATAACTTATGTGAGGATGCTCAAACCGGTGACACAAGAAGCGCATATGAAATACTGATAAACAAATAAATACGACAATTAACGAATCTTTGTAAAAATAATAACCTGGTTTAATCCAAATTCAAATTTATGTTGTTTTGATAGTTCGAAGCCAAAAGGTGCGACCAATTCAAGCAATTGTTGTGTAGAGTATGAAGCGTGAGCGGCAGTTTTGTGCTCCTGTATTGCCTCGAAACTGGTGAGACCAAAAATTGCCAACATATTATGAACATGTTCACCCATAGGAGTGGCCGTAGTCATTATTAATTTACCGTTATGTTTTATCAATTTTGAAAGCTGACCCAAAAGCACCTCAGGACACTTTAAATGTTCTATAACAGCAATCAGCAACACAGTGTCAAAACGTAAAGCAGACACCTGTGGGGGCAAGTCTTGTTTATCAACATCCACCCAATAGAATTCCAAAGAAGGATATTTTTTGCCCAAACCTTCTATTTCAGGTTTGTTTGTATCAACCCCAACATACCTGACATGATTTTCTTTTGGAAAATAATGCAATATCTCAGCAGGTCCACATCCTACATCTAAGACGACTCCTGAAGAGTATCTACTAACAACTAATGACCGGTTTTTTCTGAGATAAGAGGTGAAGGGAATTAGCTTTCTAATTATCGAAGTTTGTTTTATTATTTTGTTTGAAGACAATTTATACATAAAAACACCTTATAACATTAATTTCCAGGAGGTAATGGGATCTCAACGAATGTACTATTTTCGTATAATTTAATAAAGGGATTATCATAGATCTTATTAAAAAATGCAAAGTTTGATTCATTTAACGGCACATTGTTGTGATAATACAAAAATTGATTAACATCTGCCTGAGAATAAACAATAAATTGATAATACCTCAGAGGTTGCGGCAAAACTGATTCATCGGATATAGGAGATAACACATTCAAATGCACAGGGAACTGAACAGAATATGGGGAAATAAACCACATTAAATAGGTTGTTTTTGCAGTTAGGGAAAAATACGGTGCCCCTGCTGGGACATGATTGATATAAAAGGAAGCTCCCGCGATTTCAGATGATGATACACCTTCCACAGTAGAGCCGCCGTAATGAGCAGGAACATTAGCCACAATCAGCAGGCATACCAAAAACACCAACACCGCAGGTTTTTTAGAGATAAATTTAACGCAAATATAAGATAAGGGAATTAAAGCAAACATAAAAAACCGGATAATTGTCTCCGACATTCCATAAGCAGTTGCCGCGATAGGCAAAGCCATTCCAACAACACATAACAGCCAATATTTTTCTGTGTTCTTTTCTCGTTTTAATATGACCGAAAAAACAAAAATAGCTAAAATCGAGAGCGTTATAAGCATAGTAAAATATCTAAAATCATTTGTAAAAATCTGCGATGATGATCCCGGCAGCACAGCTCTACCAAATTGAGAGCTCAATAAAGTAGGTAACTCCTCTAAAGTTCTTGATGCAGCCCAAGTTGTAAAAGGAGTTGCCCATAGAACGAGATAAGCTACTTCTGAAACAAGAAGCAAGAAGGCCATCACCCGCCCAGTTTTTATTTTATTAAAAAGTAACAAAGGTACAAAACAAGACAACAACATAATTGATGTAAAAGCGTGGGTGAAAATTGTTGCACCTAAAAGAACAAAAACAATCACTACCAATGACCGATCATGACTCTTATAACCAAAAGCAAATCTGCTAAAAATCAGAAATACTAGACCAAAAAACACAAAAGCGACTTCTTGTGGGCTGAAATAGTTACCAGCTACCCACCACCAACTTGCAAGGAACCAAATTGCACCCATAATGGAATTGGATGAATTTAATTTGAGTCTGAATATAAGATAAACTATAACACCAATGAGTAAAGCAAAAAGAGGCGGGGCATATTTGCAGATAAGTACAAGAGGGATACCGGTTATTGAAGTCAAAATTCCGGTAAAATACAAAAATCCTGGAAAATTATGATATTTATAAATACTGTAGAGGTCCTCTGGGAGGTTACCAGTGGTAGCGAGTTGTTGACCTTCTGATGCAGGATAGCTTGTTCCCAACAACGTTGCATTTTCTTGAACAACTGTTGGTACCACGAACAAGTATACCACTACTAAGGCAAAAACAATTGCTAACTGTTTTTTTGATGACCTACCAAGAAATGAAAGAATAAGAACAGCTAACAGGCCCACCCAATAAAATAAAGGAAGTTGGGAAGCAATACCATAATCAGAAACCATAGTGTATGGTATAGAAGTGGTCGCCATTGTGCCTATGGCTCTTGCAATTGATAAAATGAGAAGAGACCCAAATATAAAGAAACGTGTGTTCATGCATACACCAGCTGGCTAATGACTGATTATTTGCTGACCAAACATACAATCAATTTTTCGATCTTCCGTTCATCGGTTAGACAAAGGAAATCAACTTTCTGTGTTAATTTATGGCTAATCTCACTTCGTTGCGACCACACAAAATCTATTTTAAGCAACAACTTTTCCATTGTAAGATTATTAATATTAATTCCAACCTGGGAAAGATCTAATTTCTCAAGTAGACCTGCTTGTTTATGTTCATAAATAATCTCAACAAATGGCACACCTAACGCAGCAGCAAAAATACTAGGATGCATCCTATTTGCAATCAACAGATCCAACTGTTTAATTAAATAAACAAATTCGTCAACAGACTCAGTAATTACAGTTTCAACGTTTTTTTCTTTTCCCTGTTCCATTTCAGTTTGAATCAGCTGACTTAAAAAAGCATCATCTTCTCGCCCAGATATGCTCATTGCTTTTCCTTTTGTAGTTTGACTGGGCAACAGAAGTATTTTTAAATCATCCCTTCTTAGAAGCTCCCGTAAAGTTCCACACAAAACATGCACGTAACGTTTTTTTTCATTTTCAGACATGCCAGCAACAAAACAAGGGGATACTCCTACGACTGTTTGAATTGAAGGATTTTGTTTGAGATTAGGCCTAAAAAAGAAAGCCATATCAATAGACTGAATTATGCAGGAGGTGACACCCAGTTTATTGAGAGTCTGTTTAGAGATTTGTTCTCTAACGCAAATAACATCCATATTGCCAAAAATAAATTTAGCAAACATTTTACCAACAAAAGTATCAAATGGCCCCACGGACTGAGGAAATGTTGTAAAGCGTTTTCTAAAAATTTTTTTGGCTATTAAAACATCCATTGAACCCCAAAGCAACATAAGAAAATTTGCAAGAGTATCCCATAGAGTCCTTTGCCGATAACGTGAACCTTCTACAAATGGCTGATGACCAGACGACAACACAAGATTCGCTTCTTTAAGACCAACCAAATAATTTTTTCGATAAATAGGCGCTAAATTATGTTTTATACAAAGTGCAGATAAAACAGAAAGATATGAAGTTAAAACAAAAAGAAATGGATAAAAAATTAGCGGAGCATCATGACCTCTTATTTTAAAATCAACTAAGGGAGAATGAACTTTGATATTACTATCCATTCGCTGAAGCAAGTCATTAGACCACCAAGTGGCAACAGATATGGCACAGTCAGGAAAAAGACGTCTGAGCATGGCTATTTCGCTCTTAATAATAGCTTGATCGCCTTTATTCCCTACATCACATGCTTGTGTTATAAAGAAATTTAGCAACTTAGTCATCATTTTTCACTTTTCAATCATCAATAATTCAAGATAATTTTAAAAGAATGGAAAACGCAATGTTATAAAGCCTAAATAACGGCAAGGGAACATATTTTGGAAGATTCTTAAAGAACCTATTTTTTTGTGTTCGTATAGAGTAAATACGAATGACATTTACTGCATATGAACTGACGCTGGGCTGCCTCTTCGAAAGTAAACTACAAGCAGGTGATAGTTTATTCATTTTTTGCGCTAAAGATAATCTAAAATCTTGATTTGCAGATTTGAATTTTAAAACATCACATTGGGATTTCATAACCCTTTCAGCAGAAATAGGGTGGATATTAATCATTTTTTTTATGTTCGCATCTTGAATAAATTGTTGACCGATTGGGGTTCTTGATATTATCAATGAATGACCAAGTGTACAACTTTTAAATTCAGGAAGCCATGCATCACCCATACTAACATCAGCAAGTTGATTAAAATGGTCCTGACAAAAAATGCAACGCCAAGGTACAAAAAAGTAAGAATCGAAAAGAGGATAATACGATTTAAATGATCCGGAATAAGGCAAGTTATAAACTAAACCAGTGGTTGTTTCCACATACATTGACCCCGGTCGCCCATGACTTCTGTAACGCAATCGTTGAACTTGACTGCAGTTAATCTTTAATTTTGACAACACAACTTCTGTAGCTTTGGAATTATTTGAATGCGCACAGAAAAGACCAATTGTGAGAGCAATTCTTTTTTCAAATTCGGGGTGAATCTTCAAAAACTTTCTTAAAGCCTGAATATGACAAGGTAACCCTACAATCGCAAATCGGCCAGTCTTATTACTAAACAGATTTCTTAACTCTAAATTAGTTGGGCAAGGACAGTATTTTGAACCTGAAGCAGAAAGAATTTCATCCACCGTCCTTGCAATGAATGGTTCAGCCAACAAGGGATTATCTGTACTCATTCGAGATACTAAGGCACCATCAATCATTTTGTTCTGTAACGCATAAATCAATAGCTGAGTTACAATTCCACCAGAAGACACATGGATAGGTTTGTTAAAATTATTTGCATTTCCACTGTAGCACTTGATATAATTACCGAAAATAGAATCTTTTGAGAGTTGATGAAATTTGGATTCATTTAAACTATGAAAATTAACTTCTATCCCAGGACAGATCTGTATGCAAAGACCACAACTTATACATAGAGCAGAGTTAATTTTTGGAATAAACACATCATATGCGTCTTTTTTAAGAGTAATGGCTTTTTTAGGGCAGATACTTATACAGGTGCCACAGCTAATACAAAGATCCGATTCAACAACTCTATTGATATTGAGTCTTCGTTGATTCATGAACACTCACTAGAAGTCAATAAGTTTTACCAACAATATAGCCCAAAAAAACCATAACCGTTGCAACCCAAAGTGTCCAACAACGAGAAGGACCTGTTCGTATATTACCCTGTAGCAACATTTTTGAGGAACCCAAAAAAAGGTTGTGCAAATAGGTTTTTTCAGCTCCAAGTGCAATCTTTGTTTGGCTGCTACTTGAGATAAACGCTTTTGAGAAACCTTCAGAATATGAACGTTTCAGCACATAATTGACACTGACTCTATTGGCTGAAACTCTATGATAGACAACTGCAGTGGGGTCATAGAGGATTGATGTTCCATGCAACTTATTTGTTGCACGTATGCCGATTTCGGTATCATCGTGACCCATCAGTTTATTCCCGACTCGACCGGTTTCTGTGCTGAAGTAGCCTACTTTTTCAAACATACTTCGCCTAAAAGCCATGTTGCAACCAATGGGGTTTCGGATAGGTGCTTTCTGGGTTGGAAGACCTTTATAGGAACACCCGACTACCCAGTATAATTCTTCAGGAAACCATACAGGATTTTTAGATGGCCAAACAGGAAGTATTTTGCCGCCTACACCAATAACGGAAGGGTATTCGAAGTTGTTTATGAGGTTTTGGAGCCAGCTCTTATCAGCTGTGGCGTCATCGTCTATGAATGCGACAAATTCAGAATCAGTGTTTTTTATGCCAGCATTTCTAGCTGCTGATAAACCAAAAGCATCACTCACAACAAGTTTGACAGATGAATCTAACCGTTTTTTGTAATAGGAAACTAAGGACGCTTGGGGGTCTAAAACCAGAATTATCTCTTTGGGAGGAAGAGTTTGTTGCTTAAGAGAAGCAATGCAATCCATTACATCGTTTGCTCTCTCAATTGAGTAAACAGAGATTATTACGGAAACACTTCTCAAAAACGCTACACCCCAATGGAATTAGTTATGGATTATTAGACCCATATAGAGTATTGAAAATTTTATGTTGATAACCAAACAATGGTCTAGCGATAAATCTCACCAAGGGCAACTTGCCAGTCACTTTTTCTAATGATTCAATTTCAGCTTCATTAACTATCCCCATTATTGGCATCAAAGTTATGAATATTATCAGATACATTAATCCACCAATTAGCAAGACGGCGATGAAGTTTAGGGATAAAAAGACTAATAAAACCAATGGTGGAACAGCGGAAAGGAGGGAAATTAAGTATATTCGAAGGTCAGGTCCGAAACTGAATTTTATCTTAAGTTGCCGTATTGCAACAATGGCAGCGTAGACTGACGCAACTATGGTCGATACTAAGAAAGCAACTATGACACCGACAACATCGTAGAGAGCAGCAAGTGGTGGTGAGAGGACAAGCAAGAGTACAAAATTAATCAGTGTCATGTTCATGGTTAAACGGGTTTTGCCTATACCATTAAACACACTCATTAATGTAAGAGAGCCAATTATTGCAAGTAAAAAGACGGAACAGTTCAGGGACAAATACAAAGCTGCTGAAGTGTAAGTTGCTCCATAAATCAAATTAACAATTGGACCTGAAAAAATAATCACTGAAATGGTTATAGGTATGACTATTAGGCAGGTGTATTTGTTTGCTTTATTAAAAAATGTGCTGATAACTTCAGGTCTAGCAGATTCAAGTTTTGAAAATGCAGGTAGAAAAGCTGTTGTTAAGGACGCGGAAAGAATAGTTAATAAGGCTACAAAATTGTATGCTGCTCTAAAATTTCCTATAGCCACATCAGAAGTGAAAAAGGCAAGAATAACTTGCTGATAAAGAGGAAAGAAACCGACTAAGACAACAGAAACATATACAGGCATGCCATACTTTGCGAGAAGTAAAAGAATCTGGCGTCCATTTTCATTGGCAATTCCCCGCTTAATGCTTCTTTTATTGGGCTTGAGAAATTTGATGAACAGTATAGCGCTTCCAACAATTGAAGCTATAAGAAAGCCTCCAACAAAACCAATCAGTGCGCCAGTTACACTAAAACTGAACAATACAAGGGCAACTTGTAATATTGTAGTGAGAACTGCTCGGATAGTTGTGTTTAAAGCACTATATTCAGACTGGTCTAGTCCTACGAATGCGGAATTGGCTGTTGTAAAGAATACTTGAAAGACCACTGAAAGGGACGCTATCTGTATGAAGAAAACAAAATCAGGCCTATTTATGAGAAGAGCGAAATAGTTAGCAAAAACTATGCTAAAAATGGAAACTGTAATTCCGATAGCTAACCTAAAAATTAGGCTGTACTTGATGATTGCAGGAATACGTTCGCTTTTTCCTTCTGTACGAAGACTGGCGGCAAATTTGGTAACACCTGCATTCATGCCTAAATCTGTAAGCAACGCAAGAAGCATAGGAACTACAAGAACCAGATTGTACTGACCATATAATTCAGGTCCCAGAAATCTCCCCATAAGTATGGCAGAGACCGCCAAAATTATGCTAGCTAAAGTTGCGCCTGAAAACAGAAAAAAGCTGCCGCGTGCAGAGTCTTCTGTTACTTGTGAGATGTCAGTAGTCATAGAGCATCAACGGTAGATGTCAGTTTAAGCCAGAAGTAAACATATCTGTTTTGGTATTGCAATGTGTCTAAGTCAGGATTGAAAGCCCAAAGCTCGATGAGAATTTGATAATAGTACCCGCTGTTATCCTGGTCGAACTGGGCGATTTTGTTTACAGTAAACACTTCACCATTAATGTTTATGTTTTGAATTAATAATTGATGATTTGCGGCAGACACATCAGTTATGCTAAAGTTTAAGGGAACCATCCAGTTTGTATTGTCTTTGATGAGTGCGCGGTACTCATATATGGATGGTAAGGATGACGGCGTCTGGGTTTCCTCATTGGGGAGCGCGTCCGTTTGATTTTGCAGTTTTAGATAACAGACATAGTAAGTAGATGCACCTAAGTGATTGCCTACACCCAAATAGACAGTATAATCCTGATTAACCACTATGTTAAAAGGCATACCCTGCGCCATCTCGTCTGGTCCCAACACGTAAAGTTCAGAAAACGCTTCACCAGCAGGGAGGTCTTCTAAGATGTACCCCAAAACCGGTGAAGCAATAAGTAAAACGCCGATTAAGCCCACAGCAACAAAAATAATCTGATAATCGGAGAACTTAATTGCCAGTCACCTCAGGTTGTGTATCCAATAGGCTACGCAGATAACGCCGCTCAAACAAGCGCCAAACCAAAAATAACCCTAAAATAAACAAAACTGACCCGCCCATTACAGAACCAACACTTAACCAAAAAGCATTCATGCTTTGTGATGTAACTGATTCTTCAGCAGTTTTAGCTTGAGCGGTAACCTGTTGAGAGATAGAGATTGCAGAATCCGCATTACTTATTACGGAGTTGACGTCGCCAAATCTATTTGCGTTTTCTGCGTGTGCTAAGAAAGTTATAGCATTGTTTAATTTAGCTATTAACTCAGTAACGTTTGCACCAGCTTTCTCAGCACTTAAAACAGCGGTAAAAGCCTGTTCAGTTGCATCATTGGCAGCTTGTAATTTTGCGGCACTATCATTTTGAGCTGAGACCACAGGTACTCCAAAAAAGTAGGAAATTGACAGCAAAAGGATAAGCAGGCTCGTAGTCATCAATTTACAGTTAGACACCATACGAACCGCCAAAGATTATTCTAATTCTAAAAATTTGGAAAGCAAATAGTGGAATCTTGTAAATATTTTTAAAGAACTTCAGAAAAAACTAAGTCAGGTGAGGGAGGCTATAGCGATTGTCTTCAAGATTTTATAGCCATCCCTAAATGTTTTAAGGTTGGATTTCCCACTTTTGCGTTCATATTCAATGCTAGGTACTTCAACAACTTTAAGTCCGAGCTTTTTGGCTTTTATAAAAACTTCAGTTTCTATTTCAAAACCGTTAGTCTCCAGAACTGGCGCCAAAGCTCTAACCGCTTTCTTGTTTAAAGCCACAAAACCATAGCATAAATCGGTATAATTTGAAGAACACACAAAATTAACAAACGATGTCATTATAGTGTTGCCAAATCTTCTCAGAAAAGTCATATCGTAAGTTTTGCCGCCAGATATAAAACGTGAACCTTTAACGACATCGGCGCCATCCTTGATTGCTGCAACAAATCGGGGAACTTCTTCTGGAGACATAGAGCCATCCGCATCCATCAACACCAATACGTCAGAATCCAAATATTCATTCTTTAGAACTTGTCGGATAGCTTGACCTTTACCGCGTCCATCCTGCAAAACGATTTTGGCACCATTTTTTTCAGCAACCTTTAAAGTTCCATCAGCTGATAAGCCATCAATGACCAAAATATTGTCAAGACCCAATCCAGTCAGTTGTGTGAGTACATCGCCAATGTTTTTTTCTTCATTAAAAGCGGGAATCGCAACGCCTATACTTAGGTCCAAACAATCAATCTTGAAACCAGAAAATTCAAGGTTACTTGGCTGCAACAAATCAGCGTCATGCAGCATACCGATTTGGGTCTCATTGAACAACTCTTCCGAATTTGAAAGATCACCCGCCATACCTGTCAACCCCAAAAAGGCGCTTTAGGCTCAAAAAAGCCGTGGCTTGATTGGACAACTGGTTGACTGGCTCTGGCGAGGAATCCTAATTTGTCCTTGTCACCCAAAAGGGCAGTAGCCAAGATTATAATGTTACTGTGTCTTTCTCCTTTCTCCATTGCAATAAGTCTCCTCTCTTATGGATAACTTGCCTTCCTGAAAGGAGAAAAGGGGAAAACCGTTATATCAAAACTCTCGACGTTAATTCTATATCACTATATTGCCTAATCTTTAGGTATAGTCTATAATGAGACTAACTATGGCGTTGGAGAGTCACCATATAAACTTGATAACTTTTGGTATTCAAAATTTAAAGTTTCAAGCAACGCCTGGGTATTAACATAGCGCTCATGTATGTACCAGTATTGCTTAAGAAATGCACTGCCTTTAGAAGTCAGTGAGTAGTTTGATCCCTCAACCTTAATCAAATCAAACTCCATAACGATAGACAGGTACTTATTAACTAAAGTATAGTTCAAATTTGCTTTGAGCATAATTCTGGTTTTGCAGGCACCAGATCCTGCAGCATCCAAAACTGAAATTATTATACTTAAACGATCACGTTTTTTACGAACCAAAGCAATACCCCAAAAGATGTTTTTAAAAAATAAATCAAACTTGGAATCAAACCTATCCAATCCCTTCCTGACAGAAGAGGACATGAACAAGGTGTCTATTTATGGTTTAATCGACTACTCTCCTTCCTCCAAGTAACTGAAATCGAAAATGCCATGGAAAACCTTTAACCATTTTCCATAAACTTTCCATAGACTATATACTGTCAAAAAATGAAAACTGCGATGCTTCAAGAAAACTTCGTCTAAACAGAAGCGAAACCCTCAGCCACATCAGTATAAGATAAAAAAAAATATTCCGTATAGGAAACACTGTTAATTTATGTGAACAGTCGCTGTATGTGTGTCAAATTTTGAAAATAAAAAGAACACAAACACAGCATTAACGATAAACATTATAAAAGAAAAGGGCGCATTTAAAAAGCCAAGAAATAAAAACTCTGAAAACTGGAAAAAAGCAGCCAGCGTAAATATCAACATAGCAGCTAAACGAGCAACTTTATGTCTCACCCAAAGCCCTAAACCAACAAGCAGTAAATCAACACCAATTATCCAAGAAACGGATCCAAACGTTATGGCATCCAAACCAGCAAGTTCAGCCATGGAAAGTGGAACACCCGGCACTAAATCAATAGAAAAAGCAGGTTGCAAATCTTGAGTTGTTTGAGCGAGTTGAGATGAAGAACTGGGACATTCAATCATCAAATATATCCCACCAATAATCAAGATAATGCCAAAAGTTATAGTGAGTTTAGATACAAAATCGGTTACAGTTTTATTTGTTAAATATTTGTTTATGTTTAAATTGTTAACTGTTTCTGCCATGATTATCCCAGTATTGAGTCCACTGTTAGATTGAGAACAATCTCGGCTATGTCACAGGAGTATTCAGCTGTTCTCCGAATACTTTCAATAATTAAACGCAATGTTGCTACATCCTCAATATCTACCTGAGCAGAGATAGCATCATGCTCTAAAGAAACAACCTCATTGATGTTTTCCATTATTTTTTCAGCCATGTTATAGTCTTGTCTGAAAAGGGCTTCCATGGCGATAGTGAACATTGTGATTGCTATATTACCCATTTTGTCAATTTTCTCTAAAACATCGGGATTTAACCCCTTTTTGAGGACTAAAATGTTTTCTGCAATCTTAACAGCATGATCTGCTGTTCGTTCCACTGACGTTGTAACAAGACGATAGCTTAAACAATCTCTATCGTTTTCAAGACCGATTTCTTTGGATACCCGAGGATTTTGTATGGCCAATTTTAACAATCTATTAACATAAAGATTAAACCGATCCACTTCGTTATCTGTGGATATTATTTCCTTTGCCAGTTGGTAATCATTTGTTTTTAGGCCTGATAGTGCTTCTTTATGCATCGAGGTAGCTATTATGCTCATTCTTCTCAGAGCGCTTTGCACTGTAAGTTCAGGATAGCTTAGAAGAACTTGTAAGCTCAATTGATGTGATGTATCGGTTACTATTTCTGTTCCAACCAGCATGCGACGAACAAAATTTTTGATTTCATACCTTTGTTTTGTAGACAACGCTTGTTTATCGGGTTTAACTGGTCTAATTTGAAGGGTATTATGTCCCGCTAAATAGACTGCAATAATTTTTCTTGTTATCATTTCTGTAGAGTCCGAAGCAGAAACCTTGATTACAACTTCGCCAGTCTTTTTTTGCACAGCAGCAGCTGGAGGACCTATAGTCAATAAGCCACCTTGTTCCTCGCGTAATTTAATGAAACTTCCTTTCTTTAATTGATTAGAGGCAATCCATTTTTTAGGTAATGAAATAATGTAAGTAGAGCCACCAGTGAACTGAATTTTTCTTGTTTCCTCATCCTGTTTTGCCTGCACTAAGCCTTCCCTTTCCATGCCTTCGGCTAATAACACGGCTATCTACAGAGAATTACATAATAAATGCCTTATCTATAGAAAGTACATACAAAATCATAGTTTATTGCTGCTATTGCGAAAACCAATATAATACATTTTACCCAAACGATTCACTGAAAGAAGATAAGGTGCCATAATCAAGTTAACCTTAAACAAAATCAAATCAAAAAAATGTTCGCTTTAGGAGGAGAAAGGATTGGGTAAAGTTCAAACTAAAAAATTCAATTTATGGTTCAAAAATAATCACATTTTGAAAAATGTTGATTTTGAAATCAGAGAGAAAACAGTAACTGCCATAATGGGCCCGTCTGGATGTGGCAAATCAACTCTTTTACGCTCAATTAACCGAATGAATGACTTAATCAACGGTTGCAAAACTGCTGGCGAAATATTTTTCGATGGAATGAACATTTATAGTGATGACAGCAATGTTTACGATTTAAGACGCAGGATAGGCATGGTATTCCAAAAGCCCAACCCATTTCCTAAATCCATTTTTGAAAACGTAGCTTTTGGTCCACGCATCCACAACACAGCAAAAGGCGAAAAACTAAAAGAAGTTGTCGAGAACAGTCTCAGAGGCGCAGCATTGTGGGATGAAGTCAAAGATCGCCTAAACGAGCACGCTTTTAGCTTATCAGGAGGCCAGCAACAAAGGCTTTGCATAGCACGTGCATTAGCTGCCGAACCTGAACTGATACTTATGGATGAACCATGTAGTGCTTTGGACCCCGCTGCGACAGCACGTATAGAAACGCTTGTTGGAAAACTTAAGGAAAAATACACTGTCATCATTGTTACTCACAATTTGCAGCAAGCATTACGAGTCTCAGATTTCACAGCTTTCATGTATGTAGGTCAACTTGTCGAATATAATAATACAAGAACCCTTTTTGAAAGACCAGCAAACGAGTTAACTCGAAACTACATTAATGGCAAATTCGGCTGATAACGGAATGTCCAGAATAAACACTCATTTATTTCTTTTTTATAAAAGATTTTAGATGGAAAATTTATTAAAAAAAGCACTTTTTCTTTTATGAGAAACTATGTAAAAGGATAAAAAGGCGGCAAAACAGACAAAAAGTGCAGCAATACCAGCCCAAGCATACTCCGGCACAGGAAATGGACCAGCAGTAGGAGATGATGTGGGGGGTTGAGTGGAAGTAGGATTCGTAGTAGATGTTGGCTCTTGTGTAGAAATACTATCTAAAATTGTAAAGTTAACATCCACTTCCGCCGCTAAGGCAGTACTATTTTCAGATAATAAGCAAATATAAGCTATTGCTTCGCCATTGAAAGCCCATTGAGGAATAAAGATTGATGCAGTATATGTGTCATTTACCGGTGTTTCACTGTTTTTTATTGTGTATGAGTTTATGGGGATTTGTGCATGGTCAAATAAGGTTATATCTATTTGATGCCACGAAGAGAAGTTACTCAGGCTGCGTGTAGGTATCGTTATTGAAATGTTTTCTAGCTTGTGGACACTTGAGGGAACTTGAACGCTGCTGATTATATCGTTTGAACGAGTAAACGTAAATCCAACAGTATCATTTAAAAACACGCCAGAAACAGTTGCTGACGCATTAATAATCCAGATTCCAACCATCTCAGCCTCGATTTCACTCGGTGGAGGCAACCTAAATTCGAAGGAAGCATAACCAGACGAATTTGTCTGCACTATTTCAGATTTAAATTGAGTCCCATTATAAGTAACTACAAAGGACACATCTACACCCTCAACAGATTCAGTAGAATGAAGAAGCCTAGTATATGCCTTAACAAGTTCCAGCGAACGATAAACCCCACCGCTTGCACCTATTCCGCCTTTATCAGTAAAAGCGTCGATTTTGCCAGTATCAGGCACAACAGGGGCAATTACAGTCACTGTTGGAGAAGTTATGGGTAGAGAAATTTTTGGGTATACACCATCGCTTAATGCTGGACCGGTTAATGTTGCACCAGTAAATTGAATATTTGCATCACCAGTACCAACAATAAGGAAAGTAAAATAACACAACTCACCCGCAGTAAGGCTTGAAGCGCCATCATCATCACCAAGAATACCATCACCAACCCCACCCTGAAGAGCCCCCACGGTATTGTTAATGACGCCTGGAGCGAAGAGCGTGGTATAGTCTCCATTGTCTCTGTCTCTAAGATATGTACCTTCTTTGATTTTGGTTAAGTTAACGACATCTGGATTCCACGTTACAAGGTCTATTCCCCAACCCCAGATGTCAGCAGCGTCACTGATAGTGAGACTGACCTGAAAGGTGGTTGAACCAATTGTGTATGTCCCGTCCGGGTATGACCATGATGATTCCGTTGTATCTCTTTGATAAACATTAAATGTTCCTGACGTGGTTGCGGAAACAAAGCTGTTGACTGATAGTAAAACCATTGATGCCACAAGGAGTGTTAGGCAAAATAATCCAATTATCTTTTTATGGCTGATTTTATTGGTAAACATAATCAACTACAACGAGAGTTCCTTTGTTTACTTACTAAATTAGCATTATCTACATAGAATATGGTCTGTTATAGGAACCAATTAGATATAAATAAATAGAAGAAAATAAGAAAATTAGTTTATCTTGCTTTTCTGAGCCAGAAAACTGAACCAGCCACGACAATAATTGTAACTGCAACAATAATACCTAAGATGGTAACGGGCAAGTTTTTGGTAATGTCAATAACAACGGGAGTAGAAGATGGTGAAGAGTCAGACGGTGTAGGAGATGCAGTGGTGTCCTTTTTGACTTTTATTGTAACTGAGGCATCATCAGTGCCATATGAATCTTGAACTGTTAACAAGATATCATATGTTCCAGTGTTATTGAAAGTGTAGGTAGCAATCATGCCTGTTAGAGTTTGGGCTGTGCCATCAGTAAATGTCCATGTATAAGTGGTATCATTTCCCACAGACACTGTTCGTGACGCATTAAGAATAACGGGGGTTCCCTGTACGACTGTTTTGTTGTCTCCTGCGCTAGCGATTGGTGGACCAGCAGTTGCTTCAAGAGAAATTTTGGCAGTAAAAGAAGTTGATGAAGGAGTTATATACTCCATTTCATTATTAGCCGTTCTTTCATAAATTAAACGTATACCCTCTAGTTTTAGTGGAGAGTCTGAACATGGTTTTATCACTTTAAATGTTAAAGTTGCTAGCGTTCCACTTCCACTTGCAAAGGTAGTAAGACTACCCAACACAGCATCAGCTATGGTGCATTTTCCTGGAGGATATCCTACTGAGTCCTCCGCAGGTAAAACTCCATAGATAGTGGTAATATCTTGGTCTGAAAAGAAAGAGCCTTCTTGAGGAATCCCAACTAAAGACAGACACTCTGGATCCCATGTTACGTTGGCATCCCAGCCCCAAAGATGTTCAACTGATGAAATCTCGATTGCAACTGTGAACTCTTCATTGAGTTGTTCAGCAGTATACTCAGCTGGGTCAAACGTTAGAGTAGGAGCATTTTGAGCGTTAACTGGTTCTATGTTCACAGCAAGAAATATTGATAACGCAGACAGGATTAAAAGGCAAGCGATAAATTTTCTGTTCATTTTTTGAATCCTCTCGGAAAAGTTATTTTCTGCCGATTTAGTGATACTTCTTGATTCGGAATCAACTGAGAATTTATGCGTGAAATAAACCATAGGTCTGAGAAAACTTGCATCAATTGACGCCTCCACTTGCACGCTGGATTATTCCTATTGCTAATAACTTGATGCGATAACATATTTTTTATCCCTTCTCCAATCTGAGTTTGGCAATTTTTCTGTTGCCTATTTCTAATTAGCGTTATCTACATAAAATATAGGACTTATAGTGAGAGTGAGAAGGGTTACAGCAATTAAACCTCTTAAAGTATTAAAAAATAAAAAAAGTTGGTTGCTGGATCACAATTAGTGATCAGCACTTTTCCATAGCTTAGATGTGTTTGCTGAATGATGGGAATTTGAAGCTTTTCTTGAAGGCTGCGAATGCAAAGAATGCTGCGAATGCTGCGCCTAAAGCTGCAAGAGCACCAACGAGGTATTCAGGAACCACGAATGGTCCTGTAACGTTAACGAGTGGTGCGTTCACTGTAACATCGCCATCATTTAAGGTTGCACCGCTAAACTGAATGTTTGCATCGCCAAAACCGACAATCTCGAACTTGAGATAGCATAATTCGCCAGTCTCAAGAGTTGAAGCGCCATCTTCGTCACCTAGAATAGCATCGCCAATTCCTGCAGAAATAATGCCAACGTCATTATCAATTGTGCCTACAGCGAAGAGTGTGTTATAGTCGCCATTTTCTTCATCTATTAGGAAATCGCCTTCTTTCACCTGAGTGCAGTGGACAACGTCAGGGTTCCAAGTAACAGTGTCAAAGCCCCAACCCCAAACCTCAGAAGCGCCACTAATGTAGACGCCGACTTGGAAGATTGTGCCCATATCACTTGGCATGTATGTCCATGTTGATTCAGTAGTTCCTCTCTTGTAGACATCGATTGAACCGGTTGCAGAAGCAGAAGCAACGCTAGCAAGGACTAGTGGGACGATTATGAGCAAAGCTAACGACAGTGTAGCTATGGTTTTTCTTTTATAGATTTTAAAGTTCATTTATTTTTATCTCCTTTCAATTTTTTACTATTTTTATCTTATTTTTTTATTATTTCCCTAAATAAAAGGGGGAACGTGATTCAGTTTTTGCTTATACACTTTGATTGTGTTTACTTGTAGTTGCGTGCAAAGATGTATGTGTCTGTAGGACTGTACTGACCGTCAGCGTTCATGTCGACATAGGGGTTAAGTAAGCTTGAACCATAATTGCCTGCAAAGTAGTATAGATCTAATGGTGAAATCGCGTTGTCAGGGATGTACTGAGTCTGACCTGGGCGTGCTCCGTTACCTGTACTGATGTCGCTTGTGAAGTCGTCGCGTAGCATGTTCATGTAGCCTTCACCTGAAACGAAGTTCTCTTCACATAGATCTTCGACGTATGCGTAGTCACCTTGGTAGTCAGGGTTGGTTGCGTTTGGCAGTTTCATGAAGCTGATCCAAACTGATTGAGCTGCATCTTCTGAGCCAACTGCTGGAATGCCGTCAGTGAGGTGCCAGAGGTTGCGGATTGGTGTGTATAGACCTGCAAGAACGTTTGCTTCTGTTGGTTCGTAGTATTCGCCTTCGGCTGCGTTGTAGATGTTAATTGGGTAGAGTCCACCGAGGTGGAGGAAGCCCATGCCGATGAAAGCAATTGAATAGTCTTTAGTAGCACCTGTTGTCATGTGGTTGTAAACGTCAATGTTGTTTGGCAGTTCTGTGAATGGAGTAGTTATGTCTGTAAGTTCTAGATCTTCTGGGTCAAGGAAGAAGTTATAGAAGCAGTCAGTAGTTCCGGATTCAAGGTCGCGTACGACTCTGTCGATTGGAGTTGCTGGTGCAGTGCCGACAAGGTAGCCTGCTGGAAGATCATCCCAGTTGGTGTAACCGCCGCAGTAAATGTCTGCAACTTCTTGCGTTGTTAGGTCTGTTTTCAGCCAGTTGTTGCCAGGACCGATAAGAATTGCAATGCTGTCAATACCTATAGACCAGATTTGAGCGTTATCAGCACCAGATAGGGCCCATTCAGTTGATTTGGGAAGCCTTGACATTGAACCGACGTCAGAGTAAGGCGTATCTACCTGATAAACACCTGGAAAAGCACCGCCGCTTCCGCCTGAATTGACCTCAACAGAAGTAATTGCAGGATAATGGTTCATAAAAGCAGTTTTTGCAGCCATAGAGACTGGATAAACTGTTGAAGAACCTCTCGTTACTAATTCGTGTGATGTTAGCAAAGCCTGTACTGGACCGACCATTGCAAAAGCCATTAATGCAATCAAAGCTATAGCAACAATAGATTTTTTAATAGGTGTCAATTTGTTTCCTTTCTCCTTTTGTTTTTGAACGATTTCCGTTCGAGCTAACGACCGGTGTTTCGTTCGAGGAGTCTTATCGGGTAGCGAGAATATTTTGGTTGTCGATTTAAATTACGTATAACTATTTAGGCTAAGTTTTATCGATAGAAAACGATTTTAAAAATGAAAAAAGCAACTTTTGCTATAGCCACTTTAGATGGAATAGAGTCTATTGTAAATAAATAGGATACCAATATTTTGTTGCAAGGATATTTTGAGCCTGTATTTATAAGGGAGAGAGCAAGGAGAGAGGAAAACGACAACAGGAAACAATAAGGCACTGAAAGAAAAGTTAATCAAATACATTTTGTTTGCTTGTGCGGCTTCCTCAATACTAATAGTTTTCTCCATACTTGGCATAATTTTATCCATCGGATATTCTCAACTGATTGATTGGTTTGCTAACGGTTTTGGAATGGTCTGGTTTCCTGATTATGGAAACGCTGGAGAGTATGGCATAATTCCATATATTTTTAGTACCGTTTATGTCGGTGTCGGGGCAATAGCATTTGCAGCTATCATAGGCATCCCCTGTGCAATATATTTATCCGAGTTTGCTGGATCAAAATTTAGAAATTTAGTTAAACCAAGTTTAGAAATGCTCACAGGTTTTCCATCTATAATTATTGGTTACATAGGTTTCGCTTTACTGGTACCACTTTTAACTAGATATTCTGGCCAACCTTTTGTAAGCACATTAGCAGGCTGGATCCTCCTTGGCATAATGGCGCTTCCAATTATAACAACAGTTTCAGAAGATGCAATAAGAAGAGTACCCAATGACCTTAGAGAAGCATCACTGGGGGTAGGAGCAACCAAATGGCAAACCACCATCAAAGTTTTACTGCCTTCCGCAAAACCCGGAATCTTAGCTTCGGTTCTACTTGGTTTAGGAGAAGCAATCGGTGAAGTAATGGCAATAAGTATGATAATGCCAGTGGTATATGGACCAACCATTACCTTAAACCCATTTACCAAAACATGCGTTTTGACACCGTTAATACTTCAAATCACGGACAATGAAATAGGAACCACCGGAAACAACTTTTGGTATGCAATCGGTGGTGTAGCATTTATTCTCTTTGTAATGTGCGCTTTACTAAACATAGCTATACGATTCTTAACCAAAAAAGGAACCGCGAGGGAACAGTGAAATGACTCAATTAATTAGCCCAAAACGAATCAGCCACTATTTCAGGAATAAAAAAATAGACAATATTGTGGCAGGACTGCTCATATTTATTGTCGCAGGCATTTTTGCATATTTTGCCTTTTCTAAAATCCTATATATGTCATCTCAAGCGGATTACGTGGATCTCTTCGGATGGGTTTCATACTTTAATTTCTATATGCAAGACACCATAGTGGGAGCATTAATGATAGTACCCATTATTGGCTTTTTTGCATTAGGATACTTACTAATTGAAGCGCATCCGATGGCATGGAAAATAACATATGGAGTAGCCATAATCGCAGCTGTTTTAACTGCCACAGGATTAATAGATCAAATGTTTACAATACCTGTTGCTTTACTAAGCACAGTCGCAGCATCCATTAATCTTTATAATAAAAGAAAGTCACAGCAAACGGCAAAAATCAGTTCATCAATAATTACAGAAAATATTGCTAAATTAGGCTTACAAGTCTCAGGAGTTTTATGCATCTTTATTCTTTTTGGATTTATACTTTATGTGTTTGTTAGAGGCTCCATATACATAAGTTTTGATTTCATTACTGGACCATGGAGCTATGACCTTCTTAGAACTTCTATGTTAGCAGGTGACCCGAACTTAGGAGGCATATTCATATTCATTTTAGGTTCACTATTACTGGTTGCACTTTGTGAAGCAGTATCCATCCCGCTGGGACTTTGCTCAGCAATTTATCTATCGGAATATGCCCCACAGAACAAAATTACAGGAACCATCCGTTTTTTCATAGAAACTTTAGCTGGCATCCCATCAGTTGTTATAGGATTAGTGGGATACGCGATATTTTGTAATTTTTTTGGATGGAAGGAGTGCCTCTTGGCAGGTAGCCTATCATTAATGATGATGACTATACCGTGGAACATAAGAGTGAGCGAAGAGGCAATAAAATCTGTTCCACAAAGTTATCGTGAAGGCGCATACGCCCTTGGCGCAACTAAATCTCAAACTATTGGAAAAATAATTTTGTATGCTTCGAGCCCAGGAGTAATCACAGGAATCATCCTAGGCATAGGGGGAGCCATTGGAGAAACCGCGGTTCTTCTTCTCACTTCAGGCCATGTAATACCAGACGCGTTTCCAACTAATATTATCGGCGACAAGGTTCCAGCGCTGACTGTTTGGATAGAGAAGATAAGGTCTCTTATGGCTTCAGGTGGCGTTAACGTGGCTAATGCAGAGAATCTGGCTTTCTCCGCCGCATCTGTGCTAATAGGAATTTTCATGATTATTTGCATTACTGGGTTGTGGCTTAGAAATCGTTTAAATAAAAAAATAACTGGGCAAACATGAGGAAAAAACATGAAAAAAATGAAAAAACAATGCATAACAAGCCTTTTGCTAGTGCTGTCTTTAGCACTATGCATTATTCAAACCGTAAATCCCGTTAACTGTGACACTACACCACAAGAGTGGGGACTAAACCTCCAGATTCAAAACGGAACAGCAACAACTCACCCCTTTGACGAGGTACAATTAACAGCAAATGTAACCTACGGGGGCGTAAACCAACCTGATGTGCTTGTCACATTTAAGCTTCAAGGACCAGATGCCACCGGCAAAGCAGTCAACATCACAAGAATCATAAGCACGGATGCCAACGGTGTGGCTTCATGGTCATTCCGCGTTCCGATTGAAGGTCAAGACCCATTCACAGGCAACTGGACAGGCATTGCTGTGATACAGACTGAAAATGGGACGTTGGAGGAGGATGTTAGTTTTAATGCAGATTGGAGTATGGAAATCACTTCTATTCGCCTTATAGATATAGAGGGAGAAAGTCAAACAAGCTTTTACACAGGCGAAATAATTGAAACGCAAATTACAATCGAAAACAAGGAAGCTCAAGCAAAAACTGTAAACATAAATGTTGATATGGAGGATTCCACAGGCAAAATAGTAAACCAAACAAGCCTTCAAAATGTCCAAATACAGCAAAACACCACCATAGTCCCAGCAACCATTCAACTCCCCAATAACACCCCAGAAGGATTAACCAAAATTAACGTGGGAATATGTTCAGGAACTTTTGAAAACATAAGCATCCCAGTGGCTGAAAATAAAACGAAAACATTCTCAACATTAAGCATGCATAATGAACCCACCTCATCTCCAAGCAGTAGCTCTTCACCAACGCCAACAGCAACACCTCCAGAAGAAAATGCGATTAGCCTATTTTCGTGGCTTTTAGTGGCAACGGGAATATTCACGTTTACGGCACTGTTCTTTTTCCTTAGAAGAAAACCCACAGGAAAACTGGACATTGCTATGCCAAGCTTACCAGTTTCAAGCACAACATTAACTTCTTCTCCGCCACCAGACAACCCCTTCACGCCAACTCTGCAACCAGAGATTGCCTCAGCCCCCGTAATGGAAGCTAAACTACCTGAAGAACCAAAAATTGACGTTACACTGTTTCAGGAACAAGGGTCCCAAACAGTACTGGCTCAGTTGTCTAAAATTTCAAGCAGTGTCGAAAAAATCCAAGCCATGAGAATTGCGCTTAATTTAGAAAAGCAACAGCTTGTCAAAGATTTGGGGATTCTTAACTTGTCAATTGAGGAGCAAGAGAAAGTGGTTAAAAAATACTTTGAAACGATAAGAGAAAAAATAGTAAACATAGAAGGGCAACTAACCAGCGAGGACACGCAGACAGAACCTAAAGAAGAACAAGACAACAACTGACCAACTAACCCTCTTTGCTATCGACAGCTCCTTCCCCTTTTATATTGGCAGACCCAAAGAGGCTTTGAATACGTAAAAACTGTCAATTGCATCGATTCTTTTTCATAGTTTGCAGCACTTATCACTTATTCAGGCATCTATATAGTTACTTAATTTTATGTCAGCACTTCTTATTTTGATGCCAGCCTTATTTTTTATGGTGAGAAATAACAATGATAAAAGCGTTAGAAACAGTAACGTTTACCTGTCCAGAATGTTTGGAAGAATTTGAGTTCGACGCGGTTCAAGAACACCAATTTGTACCCTGCCCACTTTGCGGAATTGACTGCATCACTGTCCGAGAAGGGCAAAATATTCAACTTCAATGTTTTGAAGCCTGCATCCAAGAAGCCAAACCAAGAAAATAATACACGCGGTAGGTGAAAAAGATGAAGGTTAAATGTGCAGGCTGTCAGAAGAATTTTGAGGTACACACTGAAATCTTTTCCGACTACGACATAATTATGTGCCCTGTATGTGAGCTTGAACATCAAATAATTAAAAAAGGAAACAATACAAGAGTTGAAGTTCTCCAACACGTAGTACCGGTTTCCCGTCTTTACTAAACTGGCAGAGTTTTTGGGTTCCGCGAAGTTTTTAACTTAAAAAGGCTCTTCGGGTATGTATGAAAGAAACTGAAGTGAAAATTTTAGAAGTTAACAGAGAAAAAATCGAAAAAACTCTGGCAGCTTTGGGTGCCATTAAAGTGTTTGATGGAGAATTGTTAACGTTGTTTTTTGATTTTCAAGATGGCAGAATCCGAAAAAAAAGAAATGTGTTGCGTTTGAGGAAAGAGCCTGAAAAGGTTGAGTTAACTTTTAAGAAGGCGCGGTTTGAGGAAAAAGCTAAGGTCGCTCAAGAGGTTTCAGTTAATGTTTCAGATGCGGATGCAATAACCGAAATTTTGCAGGAAATTGGTTTAGAAGTTACTGGAGAAATGCAAAAACACCGAACCAGCTACAAGTTTGAGGGTGCTCGTTTTGATATTGATAAGTATGGAGGAGTCTACGGGTTTATTCCAGAGTTTATGGAAATAGAAGGTAGCCTCAAAGAAATAAGAAAATATGCAGAAATGTTGGGTTTCCAAGAAAAAGATTGCTTTACCTGGTCAACTGACGAGTTAATACGGCATTATTATGAAAAACAAAATAGATAGAAGGAAGTTTAGGGAACGGTTTTGGGTTTTGGTTTTTGGGCAGGTTTCTTCTTAACAGGTTTGGCTGCAGCAACGGGCTTGGGTTTTTGAACTGGCTTTTTTGGAGTGTTCCAAGCGGGGTATTTACCGTGTTCTTTCTTAAAGTTCTCAAGTAGCGCTTGTTGGGCTACTTTTGGCTTGTCGCTTTCCATCCAGCTTACTGAAACTTTTTCCATGCAGCCATCTTTTGTTAGCATTGAATGTATTTTTCTGGATGATTTGCTGCCGTATCCTGCAAGGTAGCCGCCGAAGATTCTTTTGGCGGGTTTTTTGGATTTGCCTATGTAGAGGATATCAGAGGGGTTTTTTCCTGTAATTGTTGAATCAATTAGAATGATGACGCCGCTTTTGTCGGCGGGTATAGATGAGAAGGTTAATGACTTGATGGATGTAAATTCCTTGAAGCCTTTTTCCTTTAAAGTTGATGAGTTCATATATTTTTAGTTACAGTTAGAAGATTTAACCATTGCTATATAGCATATATACAACTATAGAGTCTATTTTCGAAGCATTAATGACAAATAACACAAAAAATCAATGCAGAGTGAAAATAATAAATGGATAAAAAAATGCCACTCTTCATGTACGAAACTTTTGCAGTTCAAAAACCAAGAGTCAGGGATGCCTACGAATTACCTAAACACAAACGTTGCTAAACCAGTAAATTTGATAAACAATAAAAACGCGTTTGCCCTAATGATATGCACAGAATATAGCAACACAGGTTTCTGGTAGGGTCACAGCACGTGCTAATTGACGATGATTTAAACTCACAAGATAAAGACCTGTTATCACAGGAAACCATGCTTGACAACCCTGACTTCTACATTAACAGGGAACTTAGCTGGGTAAGGTTTAACGCCCGCATACTTGAAGAAGCACGTGACATGTGGCAACCACTGCTGGAAAGGGTAAAGTTCATCGCAATCTGCGGAAGCAACCTTGACGAGTTCTTCATGACACGCGTTGCCAGAATGATTAAAAAAATAAACAAAAACTCCCAAGAACGATCCATGGACGGGATGACCTTTTTTGAGCAAATCAAAGCCACACGAAAAGAGATTCTGCCACTGATACAAAGCCACGCGGACTGCTGGAACAACGAACTCATCCCTGCCTTGGCCACAGAAGATATCCATATCCGAAAATTTGTGGAGTTACCAGAAAAATGGAGAGAAAACCTTCGTGAGTTCCTTAAAACAGAGGTTATCCCAAACTTTCCAATCCCCGCACAGGGTTTTGACAGCGAAAACATTGAGAACTTGTGTGTTACGCTTTACGTGTCAGGGTTTGTAAACAAGGACTCTTTTTGTATACTTCCGATGCCTATTGAAAAATTTGGTCGGTTAATTCTGATTCCCCGAAAAACGTACCTGCCAAAACCTGAACCTCAAAACCTAATGGAATATGATTATGTTTTCTTGGAGGATTTAATAGCAAACAACTTGGACATGTTCTTTCCCAACGAGAAAAGTCTGGTTGCTTATCCGTTTAGGGTGACGCGAAACGGGGAAATTGATATCATAATGGATGAATCTTCAGATTTTCTTGATTCAGTTCAGAAGGGGCTTTCGGATAGAAAAACAGGTTTTCCGACAAGGATAGAGTTTGACAAACGCACACCACAACCAATCAGAGAAATGTTGTCAAATTATTTGGAATTGCCTGATTACGTGCAGTACGAGTTTGACGGTCCTTTGGGTTTGGTTGACCTTTGGCAGTTAATGAAAATAAATCGTCCTGACCTTAAAGATAAAACGTTTTTACCCTCGATTCTGCCCTTGCTTACGCCTGAGAAAAATATTTTCAAAACAATCGCCAAAAGAGACATTGTACTTTATCATCCCTACGACAGTTTTGAGGTGATTGTTGATTTTCTCAAAGAAGCAGCCAATGACAGCGACGTTGTTGAAATCTGCATCACCATGTACCGCATGGACGCGAAATCACCCGTTGTCAGCGCGCTTATGGATGCAGCCCAAAAAGGCATAAAAGTAACTGCTATAATCGAGTTAAAAGCAAAATTTGATGAAGAAAATAACATCCAGCTGGTTTCAAAGCTTCGGGCAGCAGGTGTTAACACGGTGTATAATTTTCCAAATTTTAAGGTGCACGCAAAACTGTGCCTTGTAGTGCGCAATGAGAAAATGGGGCTGGTGCGGTACTCGCATATCGGCTCAGGAAACTATAACTCTGTGACAGCCAAAATCTATGGCGATATTGGTTACTTAACGGCTAACCAAGAGGTGGGCAGAGAACTAGAAGACCTCTTCAACATCCTGATTAACGGGTTGCAAGAAAAAGAGTTCAAACATTTGCTTGTTGCACCTAAATCGCTTAAAAACGAAATTCTTAAACGAATTGACCAAGAAATTGCCTTCCACCGCAAAACAGGCAAAGGCTATTTAGCCTTTAAATTAAACAATCTGGAAGAAAAAGACATCATTAAAGCGCTTTTTCGGGCATCAATGGCAGGCATAAAAATCGAATTAAACGTGAGGGCACTGTGCTGTTTAAGACCAGACATACAGGGTGTAAGCGACAATATTTCAGTTATTTCTATTGTTGGCCGGTTTCTTGAGCATGCCCGAATCTACTATTTCCAAAATGGTGAAAACAGTGAGGTCCTAATCGGCAGCTCAGATATGATGTTCAGAAACCTCAATGAGCGTGTTGAAGTCCTCTTCAGCGTACCTGACCCGCAGATTCGAAAAGCAATCCTTGATAATATGCTAAAAATCCACTTAAAAGACAACATTAAAGCCCGCAGACTTCTCTCTAACGGCACATACGAGAGGATTACACCTAAAGAGGGCGAACGAAGCGTGAACTCGCAGTTTTGGCTAATTCAAAACAGGGGAGTATGGCACCAGTATGCCGACTACATCCAAGACCTGTGATTTAGACACCAGCTACTGCAAATTCGGCTCAAAAACAATTCTCAAATTACTAGAAAGTTTTGGCAGCAACATTGACGGCGTCATCGAAAACAAGGATGTAGAGTGCGTGCATAAAACGCGAGTTGCCTCCCGAAAACTAAGAGCCGCCCTGCCCCTGTTCAAAATCTGCTTTCCCGAAGATAAATACAAGAAATGGTTTAAAGAAATAAAAAAGGTAACGCGTCTGCTGGGGGAAGCCAGAGACCTTGATGTCCAAATAATTTTCATAGAAGAATACATAAAAAAATTTAATCCCCGAGAAAAAAAAAGCCCTTGAAATCATGCTTTCAGACCATAAAAACCGCCGTAGCAGCATTCAACCCAAAATTGAGCACGAACTCAACATACTTAAAGCAGTAGACATGCTATGGGAAATATCGCTTTTTTGCAGGCAAACCCTAACTGAAAAAGCTAACCAACCATTTGACCCTTCTCAAGTTCTCACAAGAAGCCGCTGGTACATCTCCTTTAGGCTGGACGAGTTTTTAGCCAATCAGAGGTTTGTTCATTTTTCAAACAAGAACAAAAAGCATCATCAAATGCGAATTGCCGCCAAAAAGCTACGGTACACCATGGAGTTTTTTGCGCCCCTCTACCAGAATCAACTGAAAGAACAGATTGAAACAATCAAAAAATATCAAGACCTTCTCGGCGAAAAACATGACAATGAAGTCTGGATTGAGTACATCCCACAATTCATAGAAAAACTTGCGGCAAAAAGAAAAAAACCAGACAGCGCCAAGCTTGAAGGCTCACTGCGAAAGTTCCTGCTCTACCTTAAAAGACAAAGGCTGCAAAATTACCGCGCGTTTGTCAAATTGTGGGAGGAAAACAAGAAAAACGATTTCTTTAATAATTTAAGAAGTGAAAGCGCGGCGGAATCAACATTGACTGAAACACAAATCCAGCAAACCCTGTCAACGCATAAAGGTCCAATCGGGGTTATATCAGATATTCACGGTAATTTTCACGCGTTGGAATGCGTTTTTGAGGATGCCAAAAAGCGGGGAGTTAATGTTTTTGTTAATGCAGGCGACACCGTGGGTTATGGCGCTTTCCCAAACGAGGTTGTTGAGTTGCTTTGTGATAAAGGCGTGTTTGGGGTCTTGGGAAATTATGACCTTGAAGTTTTAGAGGGAAAAGTCAACGTTAAAGGACCAAAAAGAGTCGCCTACAAATTTGCCAAAAAAGAACTCTCTAAATCAAGCCAGTGCTACCTTGAATCGTTGCCTCGTGAATTACGTTTTGAAGTTGCAGGTAAAAAACTGCTCATCACTCATGGAAGCCCCAAATCAATCAACGAACACCTAACCCAAAAAACGCCAACTGAAAAACTAAAAAGTTTAGCTGAAAACGCAAAAGCGGACGTGATAATTGTTGGGCATTCACATGAGCAGTTCCAAAAACAGGTAAAAGATGTGTGTTTTGTTAATCCAGGAAGTGTGGGACGCCCAGGCGATGGTAATCCGCAGACGGCGTATGCGATTTTGTGGTTTAACCCCTTCAAAGTGGAACTTATCCGCCTAAACTATGATGTGACGGTTGCGGCAAAAGCATTGCGAAAGAAGGGCTTGCCTGAGAGTTTTGCACAGATGCTTCTTAGGGGTATTTCCTTAGATGAAGTACTGGAAGATGACAGAAAACGGCACGAAATGATGACCATAAACCCCAAGGAAACCGCGAATTCCTGCAGGTATTTTGCGGCTAAATACTGGCCCGACACCGAGCATTACACTCAAGTTTCCAAGCTTGCACTACAGTTTTTTGATGGCTTAACTGACCTGCATATGTTCGGCTATAGGGAACGGTGTTGGCTTGAATGTGCTTCAATTCTGCATGACATCGGCTTATCAAAGCCGGGTGGGGGGCACCATAAAAAGTCAATGGAGCTTATCTTAGATGAAACGCGGTTGCCGTTGGCTTCACAGGACAGACAGGTAATCGCGTGTATAGCGCGGTATCACCGTAAGGGTTTGCCTAAAGCTAAACATTACAATCTTGCATCATTAGACAGCGACTTAGTAGTAAAGGTAACGACACTGGCTAGTTTTCTGCGGGTTGCTGACGGCTTGGATTACACTCATGAAGCATCTGTGGAAAGCATAAGTTTTAACGTTAGCACAAAAAAAGTCATTGTTGAATGCAAATCAGGTACAAAATCTCTTCTGGAAGAAGAGGCTTTTAATAAGAAGAAGGATTTGTTTGAAAAAGTCTTTGACAAAAAATTGGTGCTCGCATGGAAGTAACCTCAAAAACTGATAAAGTGGTCGCATTCGTGGACATAGGCACCAACGCCGTACGCCTTTTAGTGGTGAGAATAAACCCAAACCTATCCTACACCATAATCAGCCAAGAAAAAGAAGTCATCAGACTCGGCGAGCAAGAATTCAAAGACAACCAGCTAAAACCTGAAGCGATTGAACGGGCTGTTTTTGTCTGTGGAAAATTTGTCAGTTTAGCCAAAACGTACGGTGCAAGCGATATAATTGCTGTTGGAACCTCCGCGATTAGGGAAGCAAAAAACCAAGCCGAGTTCCTTCAAAAGCTAAAGGATGAAACTGGACTTTCTGTTAGGGTTATTTCTGGGCAGGAAGAAGCACACCTGATTTATTTGGGCGTTTCAAGTGGGGTAGATATTGGCGATGAAAAAGCGATTTTTGTTGATTTAGGCGGCGGAAGCACTGAAATCGCTATTGGAAATCAGTATGAAAGCTTTTACGCCAACAGTCTACGGTTGGGCGCTATTCGGTTGACGTCGGATTTTATTGGGGAAGGCTGGACTGGACATGTTTCATTAAACATTTACAAACAGATTAAACAGTATGCATCTAAAAAGATGCAGGTTGTAAAAAGCCGCGTTCTCGAGTACGGTGTTAGAAGAGCATGGGGCTCCTCGGGAACAATCATAAACTTAGCTGAAGTCTCAAACAAACTCTTTAAGAAAAACGGTAACGGAAACTGCGGCAACGCATCACTTTCACGCAAAAACCTCAAAAAATTAGTGCCCATCTTGTGCTCGCTGTCTCTTGAGAAAAGAAAACAGTTACCCGCAATCAACCCTGACAGGGCAGACATCATAATCGCAGGGGCAGCAATAATTGAAGCTGTTATGGAAGATTTTGGGCTTGAAGAAATATGCATTAGTCACCGAGAACTTCGGGATGGAATGCTGATTGATTACCTTTCTAATTTTGAGAGTTTCCGTGAACTGCAGAAAACCCCCGCCAGAAACCGCAGTGTGCTACATTTGGGGCGCTCATGCAATTTTGATGAGAAACACGCAGAAACCGTGACGGCTCTGGCACTGCAGCTTTTTGACAGCGCTAAACAAATCGGGTTACACGATTTTGGCGATAGCCAAAGAGAACTGCTACAGCACGCCTCTATGCTACATGATGTAGGCGATTTTCTTTCCTTTAGCAGTCATCACCTCCACTCCCACTACATTATCTGCAACGCGGGATTGCCAGGTTTTGACAAAAAAGAAATCATGGAAATGGCTAACATTGCGCTTTTTCACCGCAAAAAGTTGCCCACCAAAAAAGCCCTTAAAACAAAGGACATGGATGAGAAGACGAAGGAGGCAGTTGCGGTTCTTTCTACTTTTTTGAGGTTTGCTGAGAAGCTTGACCGAAGCCATAGTGGTCTTGTGAAGAAAGCGGAGTTTATTGAAGAAGATAATGGCAAAATTTTGCTTTCATTTTACTCGGATACTGACTGCAGCTTTGAAGAATGGAGCATAATCCAAAACAAACAGGCATTCTACGAAACATTCAACCGAGAAATAGAAGTCAGCTGCACCGTAACGTCCAGCGCAAAAAACGATTAAAACAATGGCAACACATAGTTAGCTTGGTGTATTGTCTTGACCGTTTTGGTTACTAAAGCAAACGGCGCCAAACAGCCCTTCAGCAAACTCAAAATTATTGATACCTGTCTACGAATGGGTGCAACACCAGAAAATGCTCGCCAAATCGCAGAGCGGATTGAAAAAAACATCTATGAAGGCATATCCACACAGCAGATTCTGAGAATGATTTTCCGCTATATGCGCAAACACAAACCAGCCATCAAGAACATTTATGACCTTAAAAAAGGCTTAAGCCTGATGAACCCAAAACCCGAATTTGAAATTTTTGTGCAGTTACTTCTGGCAAACAATGGTTACCAAGTTGAACCCAGCCAGATTCTAAGAGGCAAATGTGTTGAGCACGAAGTTGACGGGATAGCAAGGAAAGATGGCGTGACATTTTTTGTTGAGGCAAAACATCACTTCAGCTACCATACATTAACGGGGCTGGATGAGAGCAGAATCGCCCAAGCTGTGCTTGAAGACGTAAACGATGCCTTCAGCCTTGATTTATCAAGGCTTAGAATTGACCACGCCATGATAGTAACCAACACAAGGTACTCCACACACGCAACACAGTACGGCACCTGCAAAAATATTCTTCAAATCGGCTGGACATCACCCGTGCACAAGGGATTAAAAGACATGATTTTAGAGGCAAAACTTTACCCTGCAAGCTGCCTCAAAAGTTTACCTGAAACTGCAAGGCTAAAATTGGTTGACAGCGGCATCGTCCTCATTAAACAGTTAGCAAGGCTGGGCGGGGATGAAATGGCAGACAAAACAGGTTTGCACAAAGATGCCGCGTGGAAAATTGTGGAAAAAGCAAGAGAAACAGTAAACGTTCTATAACAAGCCAGAAAAGGAAAAAAAGGTTAGTCTATAAGCAGCAACGCGTAGGATTCAGCGTTTTTGCCGAAGGGAAAACTAACTTCTATACCAGCGTTCGCAGCAGTTTTTTTCACGTTAACTCCAACTGCATCCTCAGACCAACGCGCAAGTTCAGGGTGCCTGCAGATTCCCGTGTCCGTATTACATTTATCGCATAGTTGGCATGACCCCGAAACAAACGAGACGGCCAACGAGTAACCTTGATTGATTGCAGCCTTTTCCACATCAACCACCGTTTTTAGCATACTGAGTTTGTCATCTTTCCAGTCCTGCCAGAATTTGGCGGCTTTCTCCTTGATTTCTTTGGGCACTGTTGGGTCAGATTCAGCAGTCATCAGTTTTGCCTTGACCTCAGGTGTTGCAGTGGCTTTTGAAACAAATTTTATGAACATTGCAGTTTTGTATTCGGCAACGATTTTGCGAAATTCATCAGCGGATGGCGTGTAGGGTGGACAAGCAAGAGTTTTTCCATAGTTGTTGCATCCGACCTTGCATTTGAGTACTACACGATTTTCTACGACGACTTTTTTTGCTGGAAGAATTTTTGCGTCTACCGCGCCTTTTTCAAGTGCCAATTTTATTAGGAAATCATAGTTTTCTGTGACTTGTTTTTTGGGCATATCTTTCTGACCGTTTCTGCCTAAATGCTTCTCTTGATTTAAAGTTATCCAAGAAAAAATTGAATTTATGCATTTAGTGCGTCTTAACTTTTGGATTAACCCAAATTTTTATTTCCCAGTTACTTATTCCATGATAGTAGGACGGACGCTTTCTTGCTAGAAAACCATAAACCCAGCGCTGAGCAGAAAACGGCGTTGGAACTCGGAGTATTTTTCCAGCATTCTTCAGATTTACTGGTAGTTGTGGGGTTTAATGGCATCTTTAAGAGTGTTAACCCATATTTTGAAAAATCTCTGGGTTGGAAAGCCCAAGAAGTGAAAGGAAAATATTGGTCTGCATTTGTTCACCCTGAGGATATTCAAAGAGTAAACAAGGAAGGCTGGTCATTTATTAAAGGAAAAAGTCTGGACCATTATAAAAGCCGCTTCCAATGCAAAGATGGTTCATATAAGGTTATTTCGTGGAAACAAACTGGACTTGTCAAAGAAAATAGTATTCTTTGCATAGGTCGAGACATCACCGATGTCATAAAGATTGAAGAAGAACTCAAAGAAAAAGAAGAAAAACTACTACAAGTTCAAGAGCAAATGACTGCAATTTTAGAAAACATCGACAATGGTTTTATATCACTTGACAAGGAATGGAAATTTAACTATCTTAACAGTCGCGCAGCACACAATGGCGGTTTTGAACCATATCAGTTAATCGGCAAAAACATTTGGGAGACATTTCCAAAATTTGTTGGAACTAAGGTGGAGCAGAATTATCGAAAAGTTATGGATTGGAATGTAAGCATCACCTTTGAAGTTAAAGATGCACTAACAAACAGACGATATGAGGAAAAAGTGTATCCTACAACATCAGGCATTGCCATTTTCTGGACTGACATCACCCAACGCAAAAGCGCTGAGGATGAGCTAAGAAAAACCCGAAATTACTTAGAAAACCTTCTAAACTGTGCTAATGCCCCAATAATTGTATGGAATTCTAACCTGAAAATCACGCTTTTCAATCGTGCCTTCGAGTTTATGACGGGGTTTAAGGCAAGCGAAGTGTTAGGGAAACCTTTAGACAGTCTGTTTCCTGTAGATGAAAAAGAGAAAGCCAGAAACCAAATTGAACGTGCCATCAAAGGGGAATCTTTGGAATCCGTGGAAATCCCAATTTTGAGAAGGGATGGCACTAAAAGACTTGCCCTTTGGAACTCAGCGAACATTTATGACCAAAAAAAGAAAATAGTTGCAACAATTGCTCAAGGGCAGGATATAACTCAACGCAAAAAAGCTGAGGATGAACTTAGAAAGAAAACGGGGGAAGTAGAAAAGTATGCAACTCACATGGAAGCCCTTGCTGCTGAGCGGTTAAAGCAGCTTAAAGATGCTGAGCGTTTGGCGGCGATTGGACAAACCGCAGGTATGGTTGGGCATGATTTGCGTAATCCTTTGCAGTCAATTGTGGGGGAGGTTTATTTAGCAAAAACTGAAATTGAAACTTTGCCTGAATGCCAGCAAAAACTTTGTCTTAAAGAAAACTTGGATGCTATAGCTGACCAAATTGATTATATGGATAAAATCGTCAGTGACCTACAGACCTTTGTGAAGCCTGTAGAGCTTCATAAAAAGCTCATTAATTTAAACCAGTTCGTTGAAGCTGTATTTGCTCAAGTTAGCATTCCCAGAAATGTTAATGTAAACATTGATTTAGGCAGTGAAACCTTAACTTTAGAAACAGACCCTCAACTGCTAAAACGTGTACTGATAAATCTTGTTACAAACGCCTTTCAAGCAATGCCCGAAGGCGGCGAATTAACCCTAAAAGCACACAAAACAAACGAGAAACAAATAAAAATTATTGTTCAGGATTCAGGCATAGGTGTACCTGACGATATAAAACCTAAACTTTTCACGCCACTTTTCACAACAAAATCCAAAGGGCAGGGATTTGGTTTGGCAGTTTGTAAACGCGTAATCGAAGCTCAGGGTGGCGCCATAACTTTTGAAAGCCAATTTGGAAAAGGAACAAAATTCACGATTAACTATCCAATAACTTAGTGCAATTAAAAGAGAGGGGAGGTCGTGTGGACCTTAATGTTTGCGCTGTCTTTTTAAGACAACAAACGCTCCTGCAATTATCAAAACAGCAACAACTACCAAGATGATCCACATGGTAAAGTCGGCTGCTGGCTGGACCGTGAAGGTTATATCTAGCTGGTGCGTGCTAAAGCTGACTGTAAAGTAGACGTAGTAGTTTTGGCTGTCCTCTGTGAAGCTTTGGTTTGGTGCTGCTACACCATCAATATTGACAACTGGGTTAACGCCGTTTGGAATTTGGCTTTTAGATATGGTTATGTTGGTGTAGCCTGAGGTTCCAGTTTCACCCTGCAATGTAAAGGAGAGGGTTATTTGAGAGTTGGATTGGTTTGTGGTTAAGGTTATTCCTGAGAACTGCGCCGCTGTTATGTTACCATTTATTGTCAAGGTTACTGTTTCTTCATTGTCGTTTGTGCCGTGTATTGTTTGAATTGAGCTTGGTGCTATGTTCAGGGTGCTTGTTCCAGTGTGACCGTTTCCATCATCAACAGTTATAGTTGTTGAACCGTTTCCTCTAAGAGTAACTTGAAGCGTCAAAACACCGTTTGAGAATGTGCCATTTGCAGGGCTGATTGTGCCTTGGCTTGTGCTTAACGTTACGGTGCCGTTGAAGTTGGTTGCAGTGTTTCCTGCAACGTCCTTGGCAGTTAAGGTTATTTCAAAAGGTATACCTGAGACACAACTGCTTGGAGCATCCACGTTGAAATTATAGACATCACCCGCGGTTACGGTGAGCATTGTAGACACTGTTTTTTCTGCGTATGTTGTTGAAACGTTATAGTTTCCTATTAAACCTGCAACCACAGTGTTTCCGTTAATTAATTCACCATCCACCGCGTACTCTGAACCACTGGAAACGTCCCAGCTGTTGCCAAATACATCAAAGGCAAGCGTGACATAATTTACTGAGTTACCCGATTGGACACTGGTTTCTTGTGGGCTAAGGGTTATGTGGTCTACAGCTTCTGCGTGAGCATTGATTGTAAAGGTTGTTGATGCTGGGAGCACGTCTGTGCTTGTAGCGGTGAGTTCGGGTGTTCCAGCAGCAGTGTCTCTATAGTACAAGTTTACGGTGCTTTCGCCTTCAGGAATTGTTAAGAAAGTTACCTGGTTTGTGCCTGCTGCGTCACTGTAAAATGCGCCTGTTGTCGAGCTTGATGCCAAGTCCACGGTTACACCTGAAGTTACAGCACCATAAGCATCCTGCAACTCCAAAGTAATCACTGAGGACATTTGATTAACAGCCAATGGCTGTTCGCCTCCAACAGCGAAAACCAAATATGTACTGTAACTTTCGCTATATGGCAAATAATCATAAAGTGTCCCAAGGGTGGCATTGTTGAAGCTGCCCAACAAGTCAAAAGTGGAATCGATGAAACCGTCATAGTTTGCGTCGGTTCCTGTTTGGCTTGGACCTGTTCCGTTGGGGTAAGCCCAAAAGTTGCCTCCGATCCTGCTTGGGTTACCGAAGATGCGGTTGCCGTTCTGCAGGGTTGTGTTTAGGTTAAGGATTACATTGTTGAAAGGCAGGTTTAAGCCTGAGTAGGTGTTGTTGAAGCAGATGGGGTCAACGTATGCTGTGTCGTTTATCATGTTGTTGTAGAAGTAGAGTTTTTGACCTGTAAAATCGTCGGGAACTTGATTGACGATGAAAAAGAACGTGTAAATGTTGTCACGGAATATGTTGTCGTGCACAAGAGTTGTTGCTGTGTCATTGTTTGTTATATCCCACATTAATGCATCATAGTTGTTTTCAAATAGGTTGTTGGCTATTGTGCAGTTTGAATTTTGGGCTTCTACACCACCGCAGTAAGCTGCTTGAACTAATCCGTTATTTCTGAAGATATTGTCTGTGATGTTTACGTTATTTAATAGTTCACTGTAGATTGCTTGACTATTGTCAGTCATTATGCAGTTGTGAATTGTACCGTTTGCTGCTGTGAAAATTTCTGTGCCCCAACCATCACCACTCATGTTAAGGTTTGAAAGCTCAAAGTTGAAGCATTCAGCTATTGTTACTCCATCTATGCTGTTGTTGTTTAGTATGCAGTCTTGAATTGTTGAGTTTAGGCATTCTATGAGCTGTATTCCTGATCTTTCTTGATTGTTATTTGCTGTGCAGTTTTGAATTTGGGTATTGAGTACTTCTGCACCGTAAAATCCGATCAGCCCATTGTTGTTAAATGTGCAGTTTCTCGCGCTTACTCCATCAGCAGCTTCAATAAAAGCACCTAAATATGAGTTATTATTCAAAAACACGTTGCTGAAAGTAACGTTGCCACCCCCGAAAGTGTACACACCTGAAAAACTATTATTGCTCAAATTTGAATCGGTCAAAGTAAAGTTATTAGCAATTCCAAATATGCCCACCATACTGTTTTCAACATGCAGATTTCGTATAGTAATGTTAGAAACTATATCAAGCAAAACCGCCCTAGATGAACCACTTGCATATGTTTCTATCAGGTAGTTTTGACCGTCAATGTTAACGTTATCTGAAGCAACAACTATGGCGGTCTCTTCGCCGCTATATGGAGCAGCCACTTTGTAGTTGCCTGGTTGCGTAATTATGGCGGGCAGAGTTATGGGTACCCAACTGTTCACATCAAAATCTAAGCTGTAGGGGTGATAGTCATAAGCCACTCCGATAACTGCATTACCAAATAGTTCGAAGGGGGCATCAATAAAGCCGTCTTGGTCGGCATCGGTACCTGTTTGGCTAAATCCTGTACCGTCAGGGTGTGCCCAGAAGTTTCCGCTTACCAAGGGTCCGTTGCTGTATGGTCTTATTCCAAGTGCAATAGTTCCGTTTAGACTTAGGAAGGACTCATTGAAAGGTATGTAGGTGCCTGAAAAGTTGCCGTGGAAGCTCAGTGGGTCAACGTATTGGGTATCGTTAACGAGGTTGTTGGTGAAAATTACTGTTACGTTGCTGTCGCCTGTCGGGACTTCTTGGTCAAAAAAGAACGTGTAAGCGTTATTTTGGAATACGTTATTTCTAAATATTTGTGTACTTGCCGAAACGGTGTCATTATCCGATTCTATCATGATTGCGTCATAGTTGTTTTTGAAGAGGCTGTTGTCTATGGTGGCGTTAATGTTGTATCCTTGAAAACCGCCATAATAATCGTCTTCCACAGCCATTCCATTATTGGTTATGTTGTTATGTGTGAATCGGGCATTGTTGAGTTCACCAACAAATAGTCCTTGCAGGTTGTTGCTAAAATCGCAGTTTTCAACCAGTATGTTGCTTCCGACGCCGCCCCACATGCCTAATTGGTCGTTATCGTTGCTTTGGATGTTTTGTAGGGCGAAATTGTTGCAGAGGTACTCGCTAAAACCGTTCCAAGAGTTGCCGTTGAAGGCAGAGTTAGTTACGGTAAAGTTTTCGCATTGAACAACAAAGATTCCGTTATTATATTCAGTGAGGCACACGTTACAGGATGAAATATCAAAATTACTTGACCCCCAAATTTCAAAGTTGCAGTCATAGTTTGATATTGCATCACAGTTGACTATGTGGAAATTTGTCGAGTTTGTTAGGCGGAGTCCTTCATAATTATCGTTTAGGGTGCAGTTTTCAATGTTGAAATTGTTGCAAAAATGCGGGAATAAACCGTACTCTTCACAGTTGTCCACATATAAGTCCTTCAAATCAAACTCATCACAATAAACCGCGACCACACCCGAACCAGCACCATCAACCATGTTGCAGTCCAAAATGTTAAAGTCACTGCAATTTTCAAGTACTAATCCCACATACGCTGGTTTAGATACATTACAGTTTTGAACAGTGAAATCTGTGCAAGCCAAAAAACCAAAACCAGCCCAACTGTAACCATTAGCTGAAGAGGTAACATTGATGTTTTGCAACAAAATGTTGGTTTGACCTTCGGATATAACCATGGTTTGGTTTGCTTCAAACGATAGCGCAAAGTCTTGGCCGTCAACCACGACGTTACTGGCGTTAATCATTAATCCATATTCAGTGGTTCCACTGTAGGGCGCAATTATTCGGTAGTTGCCAGCCTGCGTGATAGTGTATGGCAAGGTAATGTCAGTCCATGCGTCAATTGCTTGGGCTGGACTAACCACTTCAGCCACGGTTATGAATGAGAGCAGAAAGATTAGGGAGAAAACACATAATTTTTTCATTTTTGAAGTATAAATGTTATTTTTATGCATGTGGATTGTACCTCAATTAAAGCGGCAGGTATATCCTGTAAGATATAGCAGTCGCTCTGTTGCTAATTTCGCAATATACAATATATAAGAGTTACTTTGCACCAATACGTAGTCCCCTAAAAATCAAGCAAAAATTGACCAAAAGCTCATAAAAACGGGTTAATTGAGGGTTTTTTGCACTGTCCCCTTCTCGCTAAGAACCCGCTTTGCAGGTTTCCAAGACTTACGCACACAAGCAGGATAATCATCATTATCTGCAACCCAGCTTTTCAGAAAAGCCAATGTCTTCTTATCATGCATGTACCCTGAACCAAAATCCCCAAATTCAACCCGCAACGCCTCGATTTCGCGATCACGCTCAACCTTAGCAATAATGGATGCGGCGGAAACTACTGGGAAGAGCATGTCGGCTTTGTGTTTGGAGATTATTTGGGGACTGCATTTTAGGCATTCTTTGATGTATAACCCAAATTTTTCTTCCACAATGTCGGCTGCGTCCACGTATGCTTGGTCAGGTTTTAGGTGTTCGATGATTTTTGCCATGGTTTGGGCTTCGAGGCGGTTGAGTTTTTGGTTTTTAATGGTGCATTCTACGGCGAGGTCAATTATGCAGGGTGCAACCTTTTCAACATGGTGAACGTGAATTATTTGCAGGATTTGATCGTAGAGGGTTTCACGTTTTTTAGGCGTCAACAACTTAGAATCCTTAACACCCATCCCTTCCAGCGCCGCCATGTTTTCGGCTTGAACTGCTATGCCTGCGACAACTAAGGGTCCAATAACGCATCCGCGCCCAGCCTCATCAACACCCGCAACCAACATGATTATACCTCAAACTTGAAAGTACACTTTACTTAGAACTTATAACGATTCCCATAAAACACAAAACAAGAAAATAATGGGGCAGCTTACTTTGTTTTTTGGGCAACAATCATTGCGTGTGCCTTGTCGTAGGGTTCTAAATCCACAATTTCCGTCACGTTGTAGCCGCGTTTGCGTAGGACTTCTGCTTCCATACGGTAAACCACTTCAGGCGCAAGTGTAACGTCGATGCTTTGGGATTTGCATGCCAACATCACCCAGCCACCCGTCTTAAGCAGCGCGTCCGCGTTGTCTGCGAGAAGTTTTGCTTGCTCGGGCTGAGCCACATCACAATAAACCACATCAACTTTTCCCGAAATAAACATGGCATAATGCTCAGGGAACCGTGCATCGTCTAGGAAGGGTGAGATGTTACCTCGAAAAGACGCAACGTTGTTAACTAAGTCACGCATTGAACGGGACGCAAACTCAATACAGTAAACGTGTCCACAGTCGCCCACGATGTCGGAGACGTGGCTGGGTGTGGTTCCTGATGCTGCGCCTAAGTAGAGGACTTTGCTGCAGGGTTCAATGGGCACATTTTTTAAGCCTTTAATGATTGCGCCTGCGAGTTTGCTGCGAAAAGCGTCCCATACACGGTATTCTTCGCCTTTGAAATGGAGTAGGCGTTCGCCGTAAACGGTGCGTTTTGGGGCGAGGTTTTTGGTTGCTAAGCGTTGGGAGCCGTCGTCAAGGGTGGCTTGGTAGATTTCTTTGAATTGAGGGTGAGGTCGGACTTTAACGTGCACGCTTGTCTCTTCCTCGGTTCTTTCCACCATGCCCTCCGCCATATTTGCCGCCGCCGAAACGTCTGGGGCCACGGTTATCACGGTTAAAGTCTCGTCTGGGTCGGAAATCACGGTCGCCTCTGTCTCTGCGGTCACCGCCTCTGTCGCGGTCTCTGCGTTCTGTCTCGGGCTTCTTTTCTTTTGGTGGTGGAGCTTCCTTGTATTTCTCCATGATTTCTGCGATGCGTTGGTCGATTTCTGCGCGTAGTTTATCGGCGATGTAGTTTCCGCCAAACGCGTCTGCGCGGGCTGCAATGCTTAGTTTACCTGCGATGACACGGGCGATTTTTCCACGTTGCCACCGTTTAGCGTCATGTAAAAGATTATGCTGGAAAATTAAGCCGTGCTTTGGAGGTCGCGCGCCTGTTTTTAGGCTGCGGAACAATGCTTTTTCTGCACCCAAAACTTGGATGGTGCTGGCGGGGCGCATTGCAAGGTTTTGTAAACTACCTGCAAGAGCAATTAGTCGTGCGCCAAGGAGAGCGCCTGCGACGGTGCGCACGTTAGGTGCGAGTTCCTCCATGGTTTTGTCCACGTAAGCTTCCATGCTTTTGCGCAACTCATACATTGCCAGTACGTCTTTGGCTAAGGCTTGAATCTGAGTCAGGTCTGATTCGGAAACGTCGGCACCCATGGATGCTTGAGCAGCTTGCATAAGGATTTGGGCGCGTTCTTTGGGAATGTTTTCTGCTTCCAAAACCTCGGGAACATAGTTTTCTTTGTCGCCTACGTTTTGGGCTAAACGCGCGTAGGTTTCGTGTTTTTCGATTAAGCGGTCAAGTTCGGGGAAGTAAACGCCGTACCATTCACGCAGCCTGCCCATGAACAGGTTCACGGTGCGGTCAAGGTCATCAAGAGTCTGGATTGCTTGCGCGATTATGAGGTCACGTTTTTCTGATGCGCCTTTGATACGGAGCTTGGCTAGGTCCATGCTGACGTTGCGGTTCCAGATGCTAAGTTCCTGCTCATCAGAGACAAAACCAGATTCAATTGCGACTTGGTTCATGCGTCCCCGAAGAACCTCAGCTTGTGCGGGAGTTGTTACTTCTATGGTTAGGTCCATTTTGCGGCGGGCTTCTTCTGCGATGTTGCCGTTTTCAAAAACAAATATGTCATATCCTGCGGTTTTTAGCAGGCTGATTAGTGAGAACATTTCGTCTGAGAGTTTGCCGGCTTCCACTTTTAGCAGGCTTTTTGCTGCTGCCTGTGGCTTCTTTTTAAACAGTGCTTTTTCGATTAGACTGTTTTTGTCGTCGAAACCTGCAACTCCGAACGGATACTGAACGATGAACGCTTTCATGCCAATTGCCTTCTATTCAAGCAGATATGTCAAGCCATAACCTAATAAAGAGTATTGTTATCACACCCCCAAAAAGCCACTTTCAACACATAAAAAACCAAAAAATCGGTCATACCCAAAAATAGCCACTCATATAGGTATCCAAACTTCGGATTGTAAAAGATAGGAAAATTTCTTTTTAAGAGGTTTTATGTCGTCTTGCCTTTACAAAAGGTTATTAGGTCTATTCGCGGTTAATTGTCACTTCATCCGAGGAACAGCCTGTTGGACAAACCTAAGCAAGGTACTGGTGGCGTACGACCGCTTGTGCTGATAATTTTAGATGGTTGGGGAATACAACCCAAAGAGTTAGGGAACGCCATAGCGCAGGCGCACCCCAAAGAAATGGCGCGATTATGGAAGGAATGCCCGCACACCACTCTTGATGCCTCATCAGAAGCAGTAGGTCTCCCCAACGGTATTATGGGTAACTCGGAAGTTGGACACTTAAACATTGGCGCCGGAAGAGTAGTTCTTCAGGACTTAGTCAGAATAAACAAGTCAATCCAAACCGGCGAGTTCTTCCAAAACCAGACCCTAAACAAGTACCTGCAAGAAGCAAAAAACAATAACAAAAACGTCCATTTAATGGGGCTGCTCTCAGATGGCGGCGTTCACAGCGACATAACCCACCTCTACGCCCTGCTGGAACTTGCCAAAAAGTTGGGTTGCAAAAAAGTTTGGGTTCACCCGTTTCTTGACGGACGAGACACACCACCCAAAAGCGCCCAAAAATACATCCAAGCCCTAGAAGAAAAAATCCGTGATTTAGCGGTGGGTAAAATTGCGACTCTTATGGGTCGCTACTACTCGATGGATAGAGACCACCGCTGGGACCGAACCGCAAAGGCATACTACGCAATCGCTTTAGGTCAAGGATTAGAAGACACATCTGCCGAGCACGTCCTCCAAGAAGCTTATCTGCGCAATGAAACTGACGAGTTTGTTCAGCCCACAGTAATTAAAAATGCGGATTATCAGGGTTTTGAAGATGGCGACGTAATTGTCTTTTTCAATTTCCGCTCCGATAGACCACGGCAGCTTGTTGAAAGCCTTTATGACAAAAACTTTAGCGCCTTTAACCGAAAAGGCTTCCACAAAACCCAAGTTATCTGCATGACAGAATATGACAAAGACTACAAGTTACCAACAGTTTTCCCGCCCGTTTGCCTAAAAAACAATCTGGGCCAAGTAATCAGCAGTCTGGGTTTGCGGCAGCTTCGTATTGCTGAAACTGAAAAGTATGCGCATGTGACCTTCTTTTTTAATGGAGGCGAAGAAACCCCCAACAAGGGCGAAGATAGGATTCTTATAAATTCGCCCAAAGTTGCCACGTACGATTTAAAGCCTGAAATGAGTGCACAAGAAGTCACGGACATGTTAGTTGAGAAAATTCGGGCGCAGATTTACGATTTTATCCTTGTCAACTATGCCAATCCAGACATGGTTGCGCACACTGCAGTTTTGCCCGCAACGATTAAGGCGATAAGTTTTGTTGATGAGTGTTTGGCAAGGGTGCTTTTAGC